>JBDHTU010000043.1:0-9574 GCA_039808805.1 Micavibrio sp. | reverse complement strand
ATGCTTGTAATGCTGGTCAGGGTGATCACATGCGGATCGAACGCAGGCGGCGCAACGGCGCTGGATTCAACCTTCTGCACCGGCGCACTGGCTCCGGCTTCTCCTTGCGTCACGCTGAAGTCCTCCGCCTGTTTTTTCTCTGCCGGTTTCTTCTCGGCTGCTTTTTCTTCCTTTGGCGCGGCAGCGGTTTTTTCCTGCGCCTCCGCCTTTCTCTCCGGCACGGAGGCCGCAGGTGTTTCTTCCTTCTTCATCACTTGTGCCGCCGATGGCGGGTCGTAGACATCGAGGATTGCCTTGCTGCCGACGGTAAAATCGCGGAAGCGGCTGCCTTCCGGAATTTCCACGGCCACTTGCAACGGCTCTCCCGCAGCGGAAAGCGTTTTGACCGTCTTGATGTTGGCAAGGGCGGCGCTGATGGAGGCCGGATCGTATGTCCCCGCCCGGGCAAAACGGATCAGGACGCGGTTCCCCTCCTTCGTAACAGAATAAGTCGTCGCCTGCGGCCATTCGAACACCAGACGCGCATACCCGTCATGGGCTCCGCCGCGCACCTGTACGCTATCCTGCGCGCGGGCAGGCAGCGAAAACGCGGCAATCACGGCGGTTAAAATCAGGGTTAGAAATGGCAGGACGCGCATAGTAAAAAATTGCCATACGCGCCCTCAAAGAACAAGGGAACGGGCAATATTATCAAGGGGTTTTACAGGAATGCTGGCGCATATCATTCCATAATGCGCAGCAGGTTCGTTTACGGGTTGTCGAAATCGGCCAGCAGCTTGTCGATATCGTCCTGCGTGATGGCCTTGGCCGGAAGCTGCGGACCGTTGAGCAGGCTTTTTTCATCTTCGACCGAGATGTCTTTTTCGAATTTTCCGTCGGAAATCTTAAGGCCAACCTTCTCGCCAAGCGTTCCCATGATCTGGTCCAGCTTGTTCTCGATCACGCGCAACGTGCCGATGACATTGCGAATGCGCTGCCCCGTAATGTCCTGGAAACTGCAAGCCTCGTAAATCTGCCCGGTTTTTGAACTGACCAGTTCACGGATGCCGGGGCCTAAGTCTGCCGCTATTTCCTCGATCTCCTCGCACACATTCATGATCTTGTGCGTGGCTTCCGCCGTTGCCGTAACAACGGCGTCCAGTTCATCCGTCGCATCCGGAATATGCGAATTCTTGACGTGCTCAGGATTGTACGAATTGATGTCTTTTTTCAGGGAATCGATGATTTGCGCCAGTTCGGCGATATGGGCGAAAATTTCGCGGTTTTGCGAACTTTCCTCCATCTTGTCGACCACCGAATTGATGATCTCGATCACCTGTCCGCGGCCATATTTGGGCGTTTTGGGCATGGGGAATCTCCTGCTATCCGGTCCTGATCCTAGAAATCGCCGATGACGCTGGAGATTTTGGTTTTCAAAGTTTCGGCATTGAACGGCTTGACGATGTAATTGTTCACGCCTGCCTGTTTGGCGGCAATCACGTTTTCCGTCTTGCTTTCCGCGGTGACCATAATGAACGGCACTTTGCTGATATTGTCGTTGCCGCTTGTGGCGCGGACTTTTTTCAAAAGTTCGAGCCCGGACATCGGCTCCATGTTCCAGTCGGAAATGACAAGGCCGTATTTTTTCAGGTTCAGCATGTCATAGGCGGCGGTGCCGTCCGTGGCTTCGTCGACATTGTTAAAACCGAGCTGTTTCAGAAGATTTTTGATAATGCGGATCATCGTCTGGTAATCGTCCACGACCAACACGTTCATGTTCTTGTCAACAGCCACGATAATCTCCTGTATTTCGAATGATTTAAAAAGGAATCAGGTCCCCTGAATAATAGCCAGTATGCCGCAAATTGGTTAACTGAATTCTAACACGGCGCGGCAAATGATACGGCTGTATTCCGTCCTTTTACGGATCGATCGGCAGGGTCGGAAGATCCGGAAGCTTGTTCTGCTCGGCCAGCATAATAGTCACGCTCCGGGCTTTTTCCGGGTCCATGGCAGCCAGGATCGGGGCGGACTTGCGCTCTGACATTTTGGTCATAACCTGAAGCAGGACATCCATCTCCAGCGAATTGAAAATCACGGCGGCGTCCTTGGCCTTCATACCCTCGTATATCTTGACGAGGCTGGCGATACGCTTGTCTTCCTGCGCGGTCTGCTGTTTAAGAAGCTCCTCGATATCGCCCTTGATGGTGTTCAACTCATTTGTTTTCTGCGCCACTTCCGCCTGCGCCGCTTTCAAAAGCGCCTCGCGCATGACCAGTTCCTTTTCTTTCGCCTCCAGGTCTTTGCGGCGCTTGGCAAGGTCTGCGAACAATTCCATCTTCACGTCGGAATATTCATCGTCCACATCGCCAGAATCCTTCCACCCCTCGTCCGGCGCGGCGCCAAGCGACGGCGGCTCGATCTCCGGCTTGGCGACAGGCGTTTCTCCCGGGGCCGGCACCTTTTCACCATCCTCCACTTTCGGCGCTTCCGGCTTGGCAGGGATAGCCGCCTCGTCCGCACCTTTCAGCTCAGAGGCCGGCGGCGGTTCCCCGGCGGCAGTTTCTATCCGGTTCAACGCGTCATATTTTGATGTGGCGGCATACGCTTTGAAAGATCCGGCGGCGGCGATGTCCTTGATCATCTCGCTAAACCGCACGCCAAAGCACAGGGCGGCGGCGACCATGACGAAGGTCAATATCTTGGAGCCGGACGGCATGCTCAGTTTCTCCCGCCCGCGCGCTGGCGTTTTTGCAGGGCCTGAAAAAATTCGCGCTCCGCCTGGCTCTGCAGGCCGGACGCCTCTTCCAGTTCAAAGTCCAGATCGTCGAGATCGTCTTCGTCGTCGAACTCGCGGTCCTGGATGGTAAAGCCGAATTCCGCGTCCTGATGCGGATGATGCGCCGGGGTTGCAGGGCGCACCTGCTCTTTCACGACAATTGTTGATTCAAAAGCTGAAGGATTAGGCCCAAGCCCTCCTGCCGCCTCGATTTTTTCAATCAATTCACGATTGCGGTCGGCGAGTTTTTCAAGCCGCGCGGCAAGGCTGTTCCCCGCCTCATTCATAAATTTAAGTTCATCGGCCAAGAATTTGGATTCTTTTATTTTTTTGTCCAGATCCGCACCTGAATTCCGCGCGCCGACCTGCAAACCCGCGATTGCCTTTTCCGCGCGCTCAATATTGGTCGTCAGGCGGTTGACCAAGCCTTCCATTTCCCGGCGGCTGTCACGAAAGCGCTTGAGATTGATGTTCAGGCGAAAGGCGATCATCACCGTCGCCGCAAGGAACACCAACATCCCGATATCGATCAGAAAAGAGATACTCATCAATCGTCCTCGCTCGTTTTCGGCTGGATATATTTTTCGATTCTCACGGCGATATTGTCCTGCTTCTGTCCGACCGGCCCCTTGAACATAGGGAAATGGCCGCAGCGCATTTCCAACTCGTCCTCGGGACGGGTGTTGAACATAATCTTCGTCCCGACTTTCCAGTTAAGCATATCGCGAAGCTGGATGGTTTTCTCCCCCAGAACGGCCTGAAGCTGTACTTCCGTCTGGTACAATTCCTTGGTCAGGTGGGTCTCCCATATGGAGTCGCGGCCGAATTTCTCCCCCATGAACATCTGGAGCAGAAGTTCGCGGATCGGCTCCAGCGTCGCGTATGGAATGACAATCTCGATGCGCCCGCCCCGGTCGCCCATGTCCACGCGAAGACGCGCGAGAACGCAGGCATTGCCGCTTTGCGAAATCGTGGCGAAACGCGGATTGGTCTCCATCCGGTCCAGGTTGAACGATACCGGGGACAACGGATCGAAGGCGGAGGACAGGTCGGACAGCGTCACCGTCACCATGCGTTCGACCAGTTTTGTTTCAATCGTCGTATACGGACGCCCTTCCACGCGGATCGCGGGGGTGCCTTTCCGCCCGCCAAGCAGTACGTCGACGATGGAGTAAATCAGCGCGGAATCCGTCACCATCAAACCGTGGTTGTCCCATTCCTCGGCCTTGAAGACGGACAGCATGGCCGGCAGCGGGATGGAGTTCATATAATCGCCGAACCGCACCGTGGAAACGTTGTCTAAGGAAACCTCGACGTTGTCGGAGGTCAGGTTGCGCAGCGTGGTGGACATCAGACGGACCAACCGGTCGAACACGATGTCGAGCATCGGCAGACGCTCATAGTTGACCATGGCCGAATTGATCAGCGCCATCACGCCGGACGTCTCCGCCCCGCCGGACAAATCGTCGTCAAAGCCCAGAAGGGAGTCGATCTCGTCCTGATTCAGGATGCGCGTCGCCGTTTCCGAATTCATGCCCATCGCTTCGGCCATCGGGTCGCCACCGCCGGAATCGCCCGCGCCTTCGTCGGCCATGGTGCCCCATTGCTCCATCATGGCCTTTTCTTCGTCGGTCATATTTGCGGTTTCGGTGTCGCTCATATCTTTATCTTACTCGCAAAAATCATGCCGTTATTTGGGCGGAAGTCCGGTATCCCACCCGTAGAATACCACACTTTTACTGAATAAGGATTTCCTGAAAAAGCACATCCTGAACCTCTACGGGGTAGGCGGCCTGGTTGACCCGGGCCAGCAGCTCCGCCTGGAGGCGGTAAATGCCTGCGGAACCTCGCAAATCGCGTACGCGCAGTTCGCGCAAATATGTCTGGAACTGGTCGACGACGCGGGGCAGAACCTTTTCCACCTCGGCCATGTCGGCGGCGCTCTTGAACTCCAGTTGAACGGACAGGCGCAGATAGCGCGGCGCCCCGTCTTCAGTGTTCAGATTGACGATCATGTCGGGAATTTTCAGGAACTGCGCCCCGGCGACGCCGCAGACCTCCTTGCCGTGCTCATCCTTGACGCAGGCCTCAGCCCCTTCCGCGGCTTTGCCGTGTTCACCTTCCGCGTGCCCTTCAGCCGCCTCGCCCTTTTTCAGGTAGGGATCGAGAAAGCCTGAGAAATAAAGCCCCGCGCCGGCACCTCCAAGAATGACCAGCAGCACGAGGATAATGATGATCAGCTTTTTCTTGCCGCCCTTTTTATCTTCAAAATCCTCGCCGCCTGCTGCGCCTTCGCCGTCGAGAGAGGCGTTTACGTCTTCTTTATGTGCGTCTGCCATGGGGTTTGCCTTCAAAGAAAGATGGAATCCGGTGACGGGAGTATAAAGCAAAGAGTGCGCCTTTGGGCACACCCTTTGCCATTTCGCCCACAAGCCGTTGCAGGGGAAGGAAAAAAGGGCAGGCAAAAATTTCCTCCCGACTCGGGGCCCCTGTGCGCAAATTGCCGTGGCTTACGGCTTTTGCCGGTTGAAGATAAATCCATAACGTCTTTTGTTTGCTTGATTTTTGCCTCTGGCACGGCTTTCGCAACAAAGAACCGTGAGAGGTTGTGCGTTCAATGGAAAATTCACTCTACGTAGGATTGTCTGGCCAGGTCGCTTTAGAAGCGAAAATGGCCGTCATTGCCAATAACGTGGCGAACGTGGCGACCCCCGGTTACCGCGGCCAGAACGCGTTGTTCAAGGAGTTCATCTCCGACCAGCGCCGCATGAAAGAAGATGTCTCCCTCACCTATGATTACGGCCAGTACCAGATCACCGATCCCGGCCCGATCAAACTGACCGGCGCGCCGCTGGATGTTGCGCTTGTCGGCCCCGGCTTCTTCGGCGTGCAGACTCCCGAAGGCGTCCAATACACCCGCGGCGGCAATTTCGCGCTGAACGCCATAGGCCAGATGGTGACCGCGCGCGGCCAGCTTGTCGCCGATCAGGGCGGCGGGACGATCAGCGTCCCCCCCGATGCGCAATGGATTTCCATCGATGAAAAAGGCGTCGTGTCCACGGATCAAGGCACCGTGGGCAATCTGATGGTTGCCGAATTCAAGGACTATCAGAAACTGGACCCCGCCGGGAACGGCCTCTACCGCACGGATGAACAGCCTACCCCCGCCGCCGAAACCCGCGTCCTGCAAGGAAAGCTTGAAGGCGCGAACGTCCAGGCCGTGGTGGAAATGACCCGCATGATTGACGTGATGCGCGAATACCAGGCCGTGCAGAACGTGATGCAGACAGAACATGACCGGCAACGAACCGCGATTCAGCGCCTGCTGCGGACAAGCTAAGTTTAGAAAAGGAAAGAAACTATGTTGAGATCACTTGATATCGGCGCGACGGGCATGCTGGCCCAGCAGATGAACGTGGATGTCATCTCCAACAACATCGCCAACTCGACCACGTCGGGCTTCAAGCGCCAGCGCGCCGAATTCCACGACCTGATTTATCAGAACAAGCAACGCCCCGGCGCGACCTCCACGGATTCCGGCACCACCGTGCCGACGGGGATGCAGTTCGGCCTTGGCGTCGGGCTCGGCTCCATCTACCGCCTGCATGAGCAAGGCACGATCAAGATGACCGAAAACCCGCTTGATCTCGCCATCACCGGCGAAGGCTACTACCAGATCGAAATGCCCGATGGCGATACCGCCTATACCCGCTCCGGCGTGTTTCAGTTGAATGAGAATGGTGAGATGGTGACCGCGCAGGGATATCTCGTCGATCCGGGCATCACCGTTCCCGCCGACGCCGAAGACATCGTCGTCAACGTCTCCGGCGAAGTGCTCGTGAAACTGCCCGGCCAGGTCGCCATGCAGAACGTGGGGCAGCTCCAGCTCGCCCGCTTCGTGAACCCGGCGGGTCTTGAGGCGATCGGCGATACCCTCTTCCTTGAAACGGATGCGTCCGGCGCGCCGACGGTCGGCAACCCGGCCGAAGACGAATTCGGCGAAATCCGCCAGGGTGCGCTTGAAAACTCCAACGTCAACATCGTTGAGGAAATCACCAACCTGATCACCGCACAGCGGGCGTATGAAATGAACTCCAAGGTCATCACGGCCAGCGATGAAATGCTCCAGACGGTCACACAGCTGAGGTAACGCATGAAACAGATTGAGACAGCCCTGAAAAACTTTGCCGAGGAATTCGAACTCGCCATCCGCATCGCCATGCTGATCGTCGCGCTCAGTTTCGGCATGCTCGTGCTGCTCGTCGGTGTTACGTCCGCTTCCGCCGCAACCTTGCGGGGCGAAGGCGTTGTCACGGATGATTATATCCGCCTCGGTGACATCTTCGATGGTGTGAAGAACGCGGAATATGTCCTCGGCCCCGCGCCCCAGCCGGGCAAGGATATGATCCTCAATGCCCGCACGCTTTACAAAATCGCCGCCGCGCTCGACGTTGAATGGCAGCCTTCGACCTCTGCGGAACAGATAATCCTGCGCCGTGAAGCCGTGGTCGTGCCGCAGGCGGATGTCACCGCCGCCCTGCAGGAAAAACTGCGCGAAAGCGGCGTGAAGGACAGCTTTTCCGTCACCTATACCAACACGCTGAACGATATCATCCTTCCGGCAGGTCTGGACAGGGCGCTCGAAGTTACCGCCTTCAATTTCGATGCGCAGAATGACACGTTCAATGCCGTCGTGGTTTCCCCGTCCGCGGACAACCCCGTAAAGCGTGTACCTGTCTCCGGCCGTATCGAACGCCTCGTTCAGGTGCCGGTGCTGAAAAGCACGCTCCGCAATGGCGATATCATCGGCGCGCTCGATATCGATTATATCGAACTGCCTGCCTTTAAACTGTCCAACGGCACGCTGCTGAAAGAAGAAGATATCGTCAACATGACGCCGCGCCGCGTGACGGCCGCCGGAAAACCGCTGATTTCCAATGACCTGGAACAGCCGAAGATGGTTGAACGCGGCGATGTCATCACGCTGGTCTTTGCCGACGGTCCGATGCAACTCACAGTCAAGGGCAAGTCGCTTCAGGCCGGCGCGATGGGCGATACGATCCGCGTATCCAACACGGACAGCAACAAGAATTTGCAAGGCACCGTCACCGCGCACCGTGAAGTGACGATCCGTTAGTAAAGTAAGGGAGTAGTAATATGAAACATTTCATCACCTGTCATCCTGAGGCGAAGCCGAAGGATCTCATAACGAACCGCAAAAGATCCTTCGTTTCGCTCAGGATGACGGCGCTTGTTCTGATTATGCCACTCGCTGCCTGCGGCGCCGGTGACCGGCTTGCCGAAATCGGCAAGGCCCCTTCTATGAGCCCGATTGAAAATCCAACGACACAGGCGGATTACCGCGCCGTATCGATGCCGATGCCGGCCCCCGATATCGTGACCAAACAGCGCAACTCCCTGTGGGCCAGCAACCGCCAGACCTTCTTTGAAGACCAGCGCGCGGATAATGTCGGCGACATCCTGACCGTCACGCTCGACATCAAAGACAAGGCCGAACTGGACAATGAAACCGAACGCACGCGCGAAGCCGGCGAAGGTGCAGGCCTGAACGCCTTGCTCGGTTATGAAGCTGACCTCGCCGCCGTCCTGCCCGACACCGTCAACAATGCGGCCCTCGTCGGCGCGGAATCGGAATCGAACCACAAAGGTTCCGGCTCTATCGACCGCGAAGAAAAAATCCAGATGAAACTCGCGGCGACCGTGATGCAGATCCTGCCCAACGGCAACATGGTGATCCAGGGCCGCCAGGAAGTCCGCGTGAATTTTGAAAAACGCATCCTGGAACTCGCCGGTGTCGTCCGGCCTCAGGACATCACCATCGACAACACCATCTCTTACGAAAAGATTGCCGAGGCGCGCGTCTCGTACGGCGGCAAAGGACAGATCACCGATATGCAGCAACCGCGCTACGGCCAGCAAGTTTACGACGTCCTCTTCCCGTTCTAGGGCAGAAAGCTCTGGATCTCTTCAAGGACGAAGCGGATGAGGGCGTCGTAATACCACCCTTACTCCAAAAGGAAAACCGGCACAGGACGTGCCGGTTTTTTATATCCGCCCCTCAAAAAGGGAGTCTGAAATAACGCTGCATAAACAATGAATTACGCCCATGATTTGTCATATTTATCTGATTTTTAATATGCTAGGGGCATAATAAAAGGCTACTTAGGGGATGATAATGGTTTATACGCTGACTGACTGCCCGCCGGATAAAATCGTACAAGGTGCGATCAAACAGGCGCCGGATGAGGTCAAAGCGCTTCAGGATCTGGTCGGCGCCAAGCCGGACGGCATCTTCGGTGAAAAAACGAAAAAAGCGATCTGGGACAAGTATGGGGATGTCACAAATCCCAAGGTTTTTGAGTCTTTGCCCGAGGACATCCAGCAAAAATTCGCCGAATTCGACAAGGCGATCGGCGGCAGCAAAGGCTATTTCCAAAAACCTGAAGTATGCGTGGTCGAAGGCGCGCCCGATATAGTGCTGCCCGACATGCCGGGCAAAGAAGGCCTGCTGCATTCCTCCGGTCCCGAAGCTGTCGAAAGACCGATGCCGCGCCCGGCGCAAGAAGAGCCAATCGAACTATACGACAAACAACAAAGCGACTTCGGCAAGGATCGGAGCGGCTGGGGCAAAGGTGACTTTACTATTATTCCTACTCCGGCGGAACCTGAAGCAGCGCCTGTGGATAAAGGCCTGCTTCACTCTTCACCCCCAGGGCAAACAGGATTGGCACAAATCGACCCTGTAAAACCCGACCTCCCGAAACAAAACCCCCATATCGCCGCGCATGGCGGCAT
>JBDHTU010000042.1:0-9701 GCA_039808805.1 Micavibrio sp. | reverse complement strand
AACAGGACGCGGGCATAGCCGATAACGCCGCGGGGATTGAGCGGCGCGGAAACCCGGTGAACGGTCACGCCGCCGTCTTTTTCAGTAAAGGTTTTTTCGCCCGTCGTCAGGACCGAAACCTGCCAACCTGCACGGGACATTTCCCGCGCCAGATCGCGAAGCACGCGTCCACTGGCCCCTTTGGCCGGGGGGTAGACACGGTTGATCAGCAATACGGATGGCTTGGCGCTGCTCATACGACTCTTACTTTGGATTTACGGTGCTGGCTTCAGTCTTATCCGAAGACTCCTCGCTTGTCCACGCTCGGGACGCGCTGCTCCACACCCCGAGCATCAACAATGTCAGGCCGAAATCCAGCGATTTGTGCGAGGCATAGAGGAAGACCGGGATGACGACCGGCCAGAACAGCGCCACCGCGCGCGCCCTGTCCCTTTGAAAAATAAAGAAAATTTCCCGCAAGGCGGCAAGCGTCATACCAAACCCCGCGATGAAAAGGATCATCCCCCCTTTGAGCAGCAATGTGGTGAGGAAACTGTGGGTATAATTCACCTCCAGCCCTGCCACCGCCGGGGACGCATAGACCGCGCCCCAGCCGTAGCCGGTAAAGAACGTGACGGGGTCCGCGCTCAGCGCATCCACCACTGCCCGCGCCTCGGCCATCCGTGCGTTCATGCCGACCTCGGCCGTCTTGGCCGCCATCGCCTGCAGCGTGTCCCACACCAGCGGAAAGATAAGGGCCATGCCCAGCGCAAGCAGCAGCAGCGGCAATGCTGCCTGTTTCGGCCGTAGAACAAAGTCAATCAGCGCAAGGCCGAATAATGTGACAAAGACCGCGCCGATGGTCGCGCGCTGCACATCGAGCAGCATGGCGGCAAGGATTACCGCGAGCGCGAAAGCCGCACCCGCCGCCCGGACAAGCGAAGGCCGTGTCAACGCCATCAGGTTCGCCCATAGCGCCCCTGCCAGCCAAACGGCCGCAAACAATGTCAGAGGAGAATTGGACAGGTAAAGCAGTTCTTCCGGCGCGCGCCAGATTTTAAACACAGGGGCCAGGGTGCGCGCGGCAAAGGCAAAACCTGCAAAGATCAAAAACCCGCATAATAGTTTCTGCGCGCGCTCCTGCCCGTCGAACCGTTCGGACAAAAACAGCGGCAGCGCAAGAAAGAAAAACGCCGCAAGGTCGCGAACGATCAACGCCGGGTCATTGCCGAAATAAACCCCGGACAGGGTCGGCAGGATCAAACCGCACAGAAAAAGGATCTGCAGTGATTTCAGGAACAATGTGCGTCCCAGCGTCAGGCGCAGCGCTTTGCCAAGCCCGGCAGATACCAGTGAAGCGGCGAGCAGGATTCCGGTCGCGGCCTCCACCATGCCCGGATTATCCGGCGTCGGTGAGCCCAGCAACCCGTAGACCGCAATCGCCGCGAACAGAAAAAATGTAAAGGCTGGGAGAGGTGTTACTTTATCCATGTATGGCATCCCATACCATCTTGGCCGCAACGATTATAAGGAAGGCGGAGAAAATGCGCCGCAGCACCGCTACCGAAACGGCGTGGGAAACCTTGACACCCAGCGGCGCGATCAGGATTCCCGTCGGCGCAATCGCGATAAGTGCCAGCAGGTTGACATAGCCGATGGAAAAAGGCGGTAAACCTGAAAGCCCCTGCCCGATGATCATGAAGCCGGTCATCCCGGGTATGGCGATCAGGATGCCCATGACAGAGGAACTGGCCACCGCGTTGTGAATTTTAACGCCGTTCAGCGTCATGAACGGCACATTCAATGTAGCGCCGCCAATCCCCATCAGGGCGGAGACGGCGCCGACAACGAAGCCACCGGTGGCGGCAAACGGTTGCCGGATAGTATGGACGCCGTCATCGCGCGCTTTTGGCGGCACCTGCATCAGCCCGGCAAGCACGATCAGCGCGCTCGCGAAAAACAGGATCAACGCCGCGCCGGATATCTGCGCTGCAATCCCGGTGCCCGCCATGACGCCTATGACGATACCGGGGCCGATATGGCGGACTAGGTCAAACCTCACCGCCCCTTTTTTATAATGCGCCCAGGCGGAAGACAGACCCATCGGTATGATGGTGGCGAGCGACGTCCCCACCGCGATATGCATCAGATGCTCTTGCGGATATCCTAAAATTTTCAGGGAGAAATAAAGACCCGGCACAAGCACGATGCCGCCGCCGATACCCAGCAGCCCTGCGAGAAAACCTGCGCTCGCACCGAGTGCAATCATCAATGGAACGAGAACGGCCGCGTGGGAAAGAATGTCATCCATGCCCTAAGACAGCAGATGGCATCCTGCGGGGCAAGAAAAGAATCGGTTACTGGTTGGGGTCGAACAGGCGCGCCGGTTCTTTCAGCGGATCGTTCAGTTGCTTGTAGATAACGCGGCGTTTTTTCGGAACCTGCTGTTGCGGCGCCGTACCGAACGGGCCGCCGTTCAGGCCGGACAGATAGGTATTGGTCCCCACATTGCTGGGGTTATAGCCTGTGCCCGGCACGGTGCCGGGCAAGGGAGGCTGACGCTGCACATAATCACCGGCTGTCTGTTGCTGCTGCTGCAATTCCAGCTGCTGCTGGTAGGTTTGCCGAAACTGCTGGTTTTGCATTTGCACGTAAGCAGGCGTGCCGGGAGCCGGACCCTGCGTACCAAAACCGTTATACGGCTGTATCTGGTTCGGGTTGTTGTTGAAATTATACGAAGGCGCGTTCTTACCGGCGATATATTGCTGGACGGAAATCGGCGGGGTCATATTCGAATTGTTATAAACCGGCGCGGCCCCGGATGAATCGGTGGTGTAATAGTTCTGTCCCGCGCTCGTCGTATTGTAAATCGGCGCATAAGGGTAATAGCCCGTTTGCGCCTTCGCCATAACGGGTGCGCACAGGGCCGCAGAAAGCAGGGCGATAAACAAGTGGTTCCGGCGCATGACATGACCTTTCTTTTACAGTCCCGACTGTACCATAAAATACGCTCTTGTGTAAAAAACCGCGCAATTTCCGCGTATCGGAAAAAACACGCCATGATGCAGCGCAAAGGCAGGGTTTTTAAGCGTTCTTTAATAGTTTGAGACCATAGTGAATTTGCAATTTCGGAAAATAATAGTGAATACTGGGCACAAGCCCATAATAGCGCAGGAGTGTAGACCATGCAGGTAGACATCAAAGATCTTCTTAAAAGCGCCGGTTTGGAAAGCGAAGGCTTCTACCCCGGTAAAAGGCTTGTCCGTAAATATACGCAGCATGGAGAGTATAAAAGCCACTGCATGGTATTTTCCTGGAACGATGACCTGATCCGTGCAGAATTGAAGGCCGGGGTTTACGGCCACACGCTGGACGCCAAGGAACTGCGTCACTTCCCGGTCAGCTTCCAGGCGCCGACCTATCTGGAAATCAAGGCCCGGAACGACAATGCCGAAGACACGGAAGACGACGAAGATGATGAAGACGGCGAAGCCCGCGGCAAAAGCGGCGGCGGCGGGAAAAAGCCGAAAATGAAAAAGAACGAACTGACCACCATGAACGCCTTTGCCAGGATGGCCGACGGCACGGTGACCACATTCGGAGAGATCGAGAAATTCGTGATCATGGGCAAGGAAATCGCCAGGGAAGCCTACGCGCAGGCGTATGAAAACCTGAAAGCGCAGATCTCGCAGACCAAGATCATGGCGATGGACCTGATGAAGGGCGTGGGAGACATTATTCACAAAGCCACGCCGGGCGGCGGTCTTGCCCCGCGCGGCGACGAAACCGTAAAATATAAATATGATGCGGAGAAGACCGCGCCGATGTTCGGCGGCATGGCCCCGTCCTAAACCCCTTTCAGCATAAATGATTGCTGCAAAACCCCCGGTTTTCCGGGGGTTTTTGTATAAGGCCGCGCCGCCATAAAAAAGCCGCTGATTTATCCGATCATTGCCTGTATACAGGACAGGCTATGTCAGAACTGAACGGTAAGGACAATCACGGCCCGCGCAATGGCGACAACATCGTCGTCATGCCGACGCTGGCCGAACGCGACCGCCTCCGCAAGGAAAAGCAAAAGCTGGAACGCGCCGCCGCAAACGCTGCCGAACCGATGATCAACATGCCGCCTGTGACGAAATACCTGATCGGCGTGATGCTGCTATGCTTTATCGCCACGGGCGTAGCCCTGCCGCCGGAACAGGCGGATTCCCTTATCGCGCAGTATGGTTTCGTGCCGGAAAAATTCAGCACCGGCGCGTTCGATCTTCCCACGCTGGTCAGCCCCATCACCCACATGTTCCTCCATGGCGGGTGGATGCATGTGATCATGAATATCTTCATGCTGGCCGCCTTCGGCAGCGGCGTTGAACGCTGGCTGGGTTCGAAACGCATGCTTATTTTGTTCTTCGCTTCGGGCCTGTTCGGCGTGGCGGCGCATTATATCCTGAACACGGCCTCGGCCTATCCGATGATCGGCGCCAGCGGCGGCCTCTCCGGCCTGTTTGCCGCCGCCATCGTCATGATCAACCGCGGGCAGCGGGAAATGGGCGGGCGCATCGGCATCCTCCCCTTCGCGCTGCTGTGGATCGGCCTGTCGATCGGGTTCGGCATGCTCGGCGGGCCGGACGGAAGCGCCATCGCCTGGGCCGCACATGTCGGCGGCTTCCTCGGCGGGTTCGCTGTCCTCAAGGCAATGCGGGTTTAGATTTTTTCGATCAGTAGCGGGTCTTTCCAATCGTCCAGAAGCGGCTTGTGCGAGGCATAGGCATGGGCCATCGGTTGCCCCCAGACGATGGTGTTGAATGCGCCGTGCGGTTCTGCCACCGGCGACCAGCGTTCATAGATATGGCCTGTGGCCGTGCAGTACCACACCGGGTCCGGCTGCGCCTGCGACGCCTTGTCCAGCCATTCGCGCATGACGGCGGCGCTGTGCGACGTCTTTTCCTCAAGATCCGCGCGCAGGCGATACACCTGCGCAGACGGGCGCAGCAGTTCCGCCGTGGTCAAATATGCCTTTGCTTCGCCGTTCAGGCCTGATTCCATCGCGACCGTTGCCGCCGCCATTTGCCCATCGGCACTGTCCGGCTTGATTGCGACAAGCTTTTCAAACCAGCGCAGCCGGCGCAACGGGTCGGACGCCTTCGGTTGCGGCGCAACGCGGTCCCAAAGCAGCGCAAGATCGGGATGAGGGTTGACCTTCCACGCGCGTTCGACCAGCGAGACGACTTTGCCGGTTTTTCCTTTTACAAGGTAATGTTCGCCAAGGCGTGTCACCGTGGGCACGAAGGTCGGGTCCAGCTTGACCGCGCGTTCGACCTTGCTTTCCCAGGCACCGAGATTGCGCGAGAGATGATCGCCTTCGGCCTGAATCATAAGCAGCGCGATTTCGTCGCTGCGCGCTTGCGCAGGATCGATCACCTTGTGACGGCGCAGCTTGTCCAGCGTGCGCGCGGCATCGTCCCAGCGGCGGTTGGCGAGTTCGAGATCGTAAACGGATTTCAAAATCCACGGCTGTTTGGGGTTCTGTTCCAGCGCCGTGCGGGCATAGGTCAACGCCTGCTGTATATCGCCCTGGTCGAGCGAGGATTTCAAAAGACCGCGCACGCCGAAAAAGGCCGCGTCCTTGTCGCTCAGCAGCTTTTCAAAAGACAGGCGCGCCGTGCCCTCCTCGCCGCGCAGCCGTGCGGCCTGCGCCTCCAGCAGCAGCGGCAATCCCGTTTCATCGGGCAGCAGGTGACGAACATCCTTGGCATAAGCGGTCGCGCGCTTGGCATCGCCCGCCGCGATGGCGACAAAGCCGCGCGTCAGCGCCTGAAACCCTTTGCGGCGGTTTCGCTCCCGGCGGCGCTTGGCCATGCCGGTCGGCAGACTTAAAATCGCCCCGAACAAGCGGAAGAACGCCAGCGCAATGATGGTGAACAAGGTCAAGAAAAGAAGAAAAATGCCCAGATGCAAAGAGACGGCATAGTCATTCCACGCGATATCGACGGCGCCCTGCTGCGTCGATATCCAGATCGCCGCGCAGACGACCACGGCCAGTTGTGCGAAAAACCATAAGGCGCGAAGCAAGAAAAACCTCTCATCACTGCGTGAGAGGCAATCCTATCACTCCGTGGGGCCGGAAGAAAACCCTTTAAATCCTTTCGGCGCGGGCAAAACGGCAAAGCCGGATTCCTCATCCTTCACCACGCCCTGTTGCGGCACGACGGCTTTGATGGCTTCACCCGCATTCTGAACCGCATTCGATGCACTGCTTCCCGCAGCGGTGGAGAAATTCGTTCCCACATTGGCGACGATCATCTGGCGCAGCATGTTCTGGATCTGGTCGGCCAAGAGCGTGGCTTGCGCCTGCTCGATAAACGGCTGGGCCTGTGTCCTGGCATCGCCGTTCAGGGAGTTCAGCGTCGCAATCGCGCCCTGCACATCGCCATGGTCCAGTTGCTCCTGAGCCTTGGCCACGGTTTTCTGCGTCGGTGTGCCGCCGAGAAGTTCCCCGTCTTTCTTGACGTTCAGAACCTGCGTCAGGCGCACTTTCGCTTTGTCTGTGACAGAAACTTCTTCACCTTTGAGCGAAGAGAACACGATATCCCCGGCCAGCCCCTTGAATTCATCGGACAGGCCCTGCGACGTCAGGATACCGCCTTTTTCAGCCTGCGGCGCAAGCCTGGTCAGCGCGGCCTGCAATTCCGGATCGTCGCTGCCGACGAGTTTTTGCAGCAGGGCGAGATCGCCCGCGAACGGCTCATTCCGGTTCAGGGAATCGCGTAATTGCGAGAAGGCGATCAACAACGCCGCCGCTTTCATATCGTTGTTGTCCACGCCCTGCAGCGTTTCGCCAAGCGCGCTGCCCGGCGTTTCCTGCGCTATCGCCAGCTTGTCATCCAGCAGGTTCACCTGCCCGTCGATGGAATCGACGATCTTCGTCAATTCGGCAACGCTCGCGCCGAGTTGTTCCTGCCCGGCCAGCGTGACTTCGAGATTGCGGATGCGCGTGGTCATATCTTTGATCGCCTGACCGCCTTCGACGTTGGTCAGCTTGGCTTCGAGCACGGAAAGACGATCTGCGAGAGAGCCAGCATCGGCGGCAAGAACGCCTTTTTGGATATCGGCGGCAGTGGCGGCGACAGCCTTCACATCGCCGGCGATTTTATCCGCCTCCGCCTTCAAGGACGCCATGCGTTCGCGCATCTGTTCCGGCACGAGGTCGCGGATGGACGCCGCGTTTTCATTCATTTCCTGCACATCTTCGTCGATCGCGCCCAGCTTGTTTTCCAGCGTCGCGATCTGGTTTTCGTGCCGTTCGATTTTCTGCGCGGTCGGCCAAAGCGCGTAAGCCCCGGCGGCGGCGATCACGACGACGAACGCGGCCGCGGTCCACATTGCGGTGCGTGCGGCTTTACGGTTTCCTTTTTCAATCGCGGCCATCAATTCCTCATGCGTTGTTTCCATGCGCGGAGAAAGCGACGCAGGAAGCGGCTTGGGTTGAGACCGTATCAACGGCTCCACCGTGATTTTCACATCGTCGTCGGAATCGGCGGCAGTGGATCTTGGCTCGATAAACGCGCTTTCAGACGCCTTGACGCCCTTGTCGACGCTTGCGATCGTTGCGCCCGCCACGGCGGCAGGGCCGTCTTTCATCAGGTCGGTAAGATCGATGCTGTTTTCGTTCGCGGCCTTGAGAACGTCATCGCGGCGCGTGCCGGGAATGACATCGCGCTTTTTCCAGCCCTGAACCGTGGTAACCGGCGCGCCGACCTTGGCGGCCATGGGACGGATGCCCCCGAAACGCTCGATAATCACAGATGCATTCTTAAGGGCGCCTTCGTCTTCCTGGCTCATACTCACTCCTTGGTTACGGAAAGGCTTTCCACCAGCTTCATCATACCATAGCGATCGGGCGTCTCGGCAAGCAGTGCCTGGTGAAAAGGCAATACGGAAACAGACTGTACCACATGCTCACTGATACACAAGGCCCTAACGGGTTTGAGACGTACGGTACGGCCATATTGTTCGATCAGCTCGGCAAACACCTCCGCCCCTCGTCCTGAAAAGAAGGCAACGGCGTTAATTTCTCGCTTATCGAGAGACTGTAGCAGCGAAAGTGAAAGATTTTGCGCCGGAGTGGCCTGATATCCCACGATTTCGCGTATTTCGATACCATTCTTTGCCAAAATACCGTTCAAATCACGCGAAACATGCTCGGCACGGATATAAACCGGTGAAATTAACGCTTTATGGGCGGGATCGGAAAGAAGGTCTGCAAGACCTTCAACAGTCCCGGCCGCTGTTTCAATCTTGGTAAATCCTGCCAGTTCCGCAGCATCCGCAGTGTTCCGGCCCACCGCAAAAACAGGATTGGCCCGGCCGGCATATGCCGCAGCCAAAGCCTGTACGCCATGGGCGGAGGTAAAGATCAAAGGGGTCTGCTCATCGATCCCGCTGTAATCCGCGGCAAGATGGACAATGTCCAGCACAGGCTCGACCAGCGGTTCAAACCCTGCCGCACGCACGGCATCCGCCAATTCGGTGCTGTCCTCCGGCTGGCGCAGGATGACGATTTTACGGCTCATGTGAAAATATCGGACGGGGCGCGAGATTTCAGGGTTTGCGCCACGGCGCGGCCAAACGCATCGGCACTGGCCGGATCGGTGACCGGCGCACGCGCTGTTTCTGAAAACACGCATGTTCCATCGCCCGATGCCACGACGAGATCGAACAGCAATTCCTGCCCTTCTATCTGTGCATAGGCGCCGATCGGCGTATGGCAGGACCCGTCCAGAACTTGCAGCGCCGCGCGTTCCGCCGCAGCGCAGATCCCTGTTTGCGGATCATGGATATAATCCAGCAGCGCGCGGGTTTCGAGGTCCTGCTCCCGCGTTTCGACCGCGATGATTCCCTGCCCGCAGGCGGGCAGCATTTCCGCAGGCGAAAGTGCATGAATATAATCGCCCTGCATTTGCAGCCGGTGCAGGCCCGCCATCGCCAGAAATGTCGCATCCACCTGCCCGTCATCCAGTTTCGCAAGGCGGGTGGCGACATTCCCGCGCAGCGGCACGACTTTCAGATCCGGACGGCGCGACAGCAGGAACGCCTGACGGCGCAACGAAGATGTTCCCACCACGGCGCCCTGCGGCAAATCCATATACGAAGATACTTTGCGGGAGATGAACGCATCGCGTGCATCCGCACGCTCCAGCACGTGGTCGAGCGCGAGGCCTTCGGGCAGGAAAGACGGCATGTCCTTCATCGAATGCACGGCACAATCGATAGAACCATTCAAAAGCGCCTTTTCGATTTCGCGGGCGAACAATCCCTTGCCGCCCTCAACCTCGGACAGGCGTTTTTCGCCGTCTTCTGGCTTCCAGTCACCGGAGGTTTTGATGATGACGCGTTCCAGCCGCACGTTCGGATGCGCCGCCTTCAAAAGTCCTTCGACCGTGGCTGCCTGCGCCATCGCCAGCGGCGATCCGCGCGTACCGATTTTCAGGTGAGCTTTTTTCATGGGGTGGGTTTTAGCAGTAAATATAGGCGTTGTCATCCCGCCCCCGCGTCATTCCGACCGGAGCCGAAGGCGGAGCGGGGGGATCTGGCCTGCACGCAAAAAGCCAGATCCTTCGACTTCAGGCCTGCGGCCTTTCGCTCGGGATGACACGGTGTTATGAGCGTGCTAAAACCCGCCCTATGATCGTTCTCGGTATCGAAACCTCCTGCGATGAAAC
>JBDHTU010000041.1:0-9842 GCA_039808805.1 Micavibrio sp. | reverse complement strand
ATGCAAATCTATCTTCCCATCGCTGAAATGTCCGTCCCCGCCGAAAGCCTCGTGCTGCTCGGCGTCGCGGTCGGCTTCCTGTCCGGCGTGTTCGGCGTCGGCGGCGGGTTTCTGGCGACGCCGTTCCTGCTGTTTATGGGGATTCCGCCCGCGGTTGCGGTGGGGACGCAGGCGAACCAGTTGATTGCGACATCGGTCACGGGCGTTCTTGGCCACTGGCGGCGGGGCAATGTCGATTTTCAGATGGGCGGGGTGATGCTGGCGGGAGGGGCAGTCGGTTCCACCGTCGGGATTTTCATCTTCCGGATCTTGCAGCATTTCGGGCAGATCGATGTGTTCATCGCGTTTTCCTATGTCATGCTGCTCGGCACGATCGGCCTTATGATGCTGTATGAAAGCGTCAGCGCCATGATGAGCAAGGCCAAGGTGACGCAGGATGTGCTGAGCGTAAGCCAGCGCCCGTTTTTCCGCGACCTGCCGTACAAAATGCGCTTCCAGAAATCCCGCCTGTATATTTCGGCCCTGATGCCCATCGGCGTGGGTTTCCTCGGCGGGCTTCTCGTTTCCATCATGGGGATCGGCGGCGGGTTCGTCCTCGTCCCGGCGATGATTTATATCCTCGGCATGCCGGCGGTCCTTGTCGCCGGAACGTCGCTGTTCCAGATTATTTTCGTATCGGCGTTTTCGTGCATCCTGCACGCGGTGGCGAACCACACGGTGGATATCATCCTGTCCATGGTGATGACGCTGGGCGGGGTTATCGGCGCGCAGGTGGGCGTGCGGTTTTCCCGCCATTTCAAAGGAGCGCCTGCGCGTATCGCGCTGGCCCTGATCATCGTCGCCGTGTGTTTCCGCATGATGGCCGTTCTGTTCATGCAGCCGGTGGATATTTTCGCCCTGGATGTCCGCCCATGAGAATGATCCTGTTCCTTGCCGCGATGATCCTGAGTTTTCCCGTGCAGGCGCAGGAGAAATCCCTGCAACTCGACATCGCGGAAAACGGTGTCGACATCACGACCGGGTTTAACGGTGCGAGCGTCGTCGCCTTCGGCACCACGACGGAGGGCGGCGGCAGCGATGTCGTCGTCACATTGAAAGGACCGGAGCGGACGATGATCGTCCGCCGCAAGGAGCGCGCGTTGATCGGCGCGTGGATGAACCGGGACAATATAGAATTCCGCCGCGTACCGAGCTATTACGATTATGCGGTGGCGAATTCGCTGGCGCTGGACAATACCGCTTCGCTGCTGTCTGAAAACCAGATCGGGGTCGACAACCTGGATTTCTATGCCGAGGACAGCGACGAGGACGCGCAGACCACGGAAGTTTTCCGGGACGCGCTGATCGGCAGCATGCAGCGGAAAGGGTTCTTCCCGATCAAGGCCGGAAGCCTGCAATTCATCGACGACAATTTCTTTAAAGTCACGTTCGACCTGCCCCCCGGCGTGCCGACGGGCACCTATACGGTGGAAGCCATTCTTATCCGCGAAGGCATCGTTCTGGCCACGGAGAGCCGCACGCTGCAGGTAGGGCAGGTGGGATTTAACGCCCGCGTTTACCTGTTCGCGGACGACCACTCGTTTTTCTACGGCGTTATGGCTGTGTTTCTGGCGGTGTTATCAGGGTGGTCGGCATTTACATTCTTGAGAAGGGATTAGGACCATGGGCGAGCAAACGGAAGAAACCCCCGCGCCGCGCAAGCGGGGACTGCGCAAGAGCGACGGCGGCACGTACCTGGTGGTGGCGGACGATTCCGAGGATTTCCAGACCGCGCTGCGTTTCGCCTGCGTTCAGGCAAAGGCGAACCGTGCGCGCGTGGGTATCCTGAAAATCATCGAGGACCAGGATTTCCAGCATTGGGGCGCGGTGGAAAACAAGGTGAAGCGCGAGATGCGCGAAGCCGCGGAAAAATACATCTGGACCGCGGCCAAAACGGCGAACGACCTGAATGGCTGTATACCCTCTCTTTACTTTGCGGAAGGTGAGCCGGGCGACGCCGTGATGAAAACTATAGAGAGCGATGACCATATTATCCGCCTGATCCTCGGCAACCGTGCGGGGCATGGGCCGGGGCCGCTGATCTCCTATTGCCTTGGCAAGGGGCTGGAGCGGATGCAGGTGCCGCTGGTCATCGTCCCGGCGCACCTGAAAGAGTTTTCTTGATTTTCGAGGGGCGCTTGAATAGGACTGAACCCATACTATTTTAGCCCTTGAAGAGGCCGTTTATGTTCATCCAGACCGAAAGCACCCCGAACCCGTCCACCGTGAAATTCATTCCCGGCGTGACGGTGATGACCTCCGGCGTTGCGGAATTCGAAAGCCGCGAAGACGGTGCGCGGTCCCCGCTGGCAGAGCGGATTTTTGAAATTCCGGGTGTGCAGAGCGTGTTTTTCGGCCGCGACTTCGTGTCCGTGACCAAGAACGACGCGGTGGAATGGGGTGCGATCAAGGCGCCGATCCTTGCCGCGGTCATGCAGCATTTCACGATGGGCGAGCCGCGGTTTTATGGGGAAGACAATGCGGGCGCGCAGGACGACTCGTTGCTGGACGAGATTTCGAAACAGATCAAGGAATTGATCGACACGCGCGTGCGGCCCGCCGTGGCGCAGGACGGCGGCGATATCGTGTTCGAAAAGTTCGAGCAGGGGATCGTGTTCCTGAAAATGCGCGGCGCGTGCGCGGGATGCCCGAGTTCCACCGTTACCTTGAAAAACGGCGTGGAGAATATGCTGCGCCATTATGTGCCGGAAGTTCTGGAAGTCCGGCAGGTCGCCGAATAATCATTCCACGTTGACAGTGTCGTCTACCGCGCCTGCATGTTCCTGCGGCGCAGGAATTTGCGCTTTTTCCAGCAGTTCGGCGGGAACGGTGTACATCATGCCGAACCAGCGCCAGCGCGGCTCTTCCCCCGGCGCGGAAGCGGCAGGCAGCGTGCAGTTGATGCGCGGGCGGTCTTCGTTCAGCTCATCGACGCGGATTTCGACGCGGTTGCCGAGAAAGGTCAGTTTCGGCTTTTCATCGCTAGAAGAAAAGCAGGAAATGGATTTGATGGAGCCGGCCAGGCTTTCCGGCAAGGTAAAGCCGATCGCGGGGCTGAGGCTGGACAGATGCGGGTCTGCGGGCGCAACGTCCTTGACCGGCAGCGGCAGCGCATTCGCGGTCATTAAAAAACGGTCCATATCGCCGTAGCTTTCGGTCAGCGTAAAGCGCGGCAGGGCAAAGCGGTCTTCGCCTGCGTAAGCCACCCCCGATTGCTGTGCGAAAGCCGCCTTGAACCCCATGTCGCGAACGATGGTTTTATAAGATCCATCATATTCCCCGAACGGATAGGCGAACAATGTGGGGGTGATATCCAGTTCGTCACGGATATCCGCGAGGGAACGGTTGATATCGCGGCGGATATTTTCGGCCTTGTCCCCTGCAAGGCGGCTGTACCCGGCGGGATGGAGGCCGAAACTGACCAGCCCGGTTTTTTTGAGCGCGCGCAGATCGCCCCACGACAGGAAGGGCGGTTTGTTTTCCGCAACGCGCGCGGCGGGAATAAAGACGGTAAAGGGAATGTCTTTTTCCAGCAGCAGCGGCGCGGCCACGTCGATGACAGAGCGGTCAGCGCCGTCGAATGTAAGCGCGAGCGTGCGCGGCGGAAGCGTTTTTCCGGCGGCGAATGCCTCGACAATTTTGGGCAGCGGCAGGACGGTGTAGCCGCCTGTGTTGATTTCCTCCACCTGCTGGGCGAATTGTTCCTGCGTCAGGCTGGCAGTGGGGACATCGTCCCGGCCGACGGCGAAATACGCGAAGATCACAGCCGCCTTGTCATCGACATCCGTCGATGCCGCCCCGGCCTGCATAGGCATGGCCGACAGCAAAAACAGCGCAGCGGCGGTCACGCAGGGTTTTAAGGAAAAAGCGGGCATGGCGAAGATTTAGCCGATCCGCACCATAAAAACCATCAAAAAAGAAAGGGCTTGATCTGCCCAGCCCGTGGCATAAGTTAGACGAAGCCATTCACAAATAAGGGAAATTTATCATGTCCGGTGACAAAAAACTCGATGACCATGCCTTTGACGTGCTGTTCCGTGAGGCCCGCACGTATAATGGCTGGCAGGACAAGGACGTTACCGAGGAGCAGATAAAGCAGGTTTACGACCTTATGAAATGGGGGCCGACATCGGCCAATTGCTGCCCCCTGCGCATCGTGTTCGTGCGATCCAAGGAAGAAAAAGAGCGTTTGAAGCCGATGCTCGACAAAGGCAACCAGGACAAGACGATGGAGGCGCCGGTTGTCGCGCTGTTCGCGTATGATTATAAATTCTACGACAATATGGGCAAGCTGGCCCCGCATGTGGATGTCGAGAAATGGTACGGCGGCAAGGAAGCACTGGTCAAGGAAACCGCCTGGCGCAACGGCACATTGCAGGCCGCGTATTTCATGCTGGCGGCGCGCGCGCTGGGCCTCGATTGCGGGCCGATGTCCGGGTTCAACAAGGCCAAGGTGAAGGAAGCCTATTTCCCGGATCTCGACGGCGAGGTGAATTTCATCTGCAGCATCGGCCACGGCCGGGAAGGAACGCCGTATCCGCGCGCGAAACGGCTGGATTTCAGCGAGGCGGCGAAGATTGTCTAGCTTTAGCGGCGATAAGCCCATCCTTGCCGTGGATGCGGCGCTTGGCGGCTGCACGGCTGCGGTCCTGTTGCCTGACGGGAAGATTGTCACGCGGGCGGTGGAGACGGAGCGCGAGCAGGCGGCCATCCTCGTCCCCATGGTGCAGGAGGCGATGGAAGAGGCGGGTGCGGCGTTTGCCGACCTGGGCCTGATCGTCACAAGTGTCGGTCCGGGATCATTCACGGGCTTGCGTATCGGCCTGTCCGCCGCGCGGGCGTGGGGGCTGGCGCTGTCTATCCCGGTGCAGGGCGTGGGCACGATGGAAGCGATGGCGCGGAGCTGCGCCGCGGAGCATGCAAAAGGATATGCCGTCCTGCTGGAGACCAAGCGCACGGATTATTATTTCCAGACATTCGATTCTCAATTCTTGCCGCTGCGGGACGGGGCATGCGCCGATATTGAAACGGCCGTGGATGTTATCAGAAACGGAGAATTCCGCGTTTGCGGCGATGCGCTGGCGCGGTTTGAGATGGAAAGCGGCGTGAAACCTGCCGACGCCTGCGCGCGGCGTTTGCTCGACCCCGCGGTGCTGGCGCGCGCAGGGCTGGATATTTTTATCCGTCATGGCGGGAAAGCGGACACGCCAACGCCGCTGTATCTGCGCGGGGCAGATGTATCCATGTCCAATAAGAAACAGCGGGAAATACAGAATAATCCTTTATAGCCGATAATAATCTTGAAATACTGATTGTCAGTATTCAAAGTAACCGGGAGGAAAATAACAATGTCTGAAAATACAACCCATTCAGATCTTCTGGCGCTGACCACGGAAATCGTCGCCTCGCATGTATCCAACAATACCGTTCCCCAGAATGAGATTACGTCCCTGATCGAACAGGTGTTCCGCACGCTGTCCAATCTCGGCGGCGGGGGCGCGCCGCTATCCGGCGACCGTCCACAGCCTGCCGTGCCGATGAAGAAATCCGTAACGCCGGAATATATTGTCTGTCTTGAAGACGGCAAGAAACTAAAAATGCTCAAGCGGCATCTGAAAACGGCCTATGACATGACGCCGGAAGAATATCGCGAGCGCTGGGGCCTGCCGGCCGATTACCCGATGGTTGCGCCAAATTATGCCAAGCAGAGATCGCGCCTTGCCAAGGACATCGGTCTCGGCACCAAGGGAAAAGCGAAGAAATAATAAAAAACCTGCCATCCGGCAGGTTTTTCATGAATTAGATGTCTTTACGTAGCGCTTGATCAGGGGCAGGAGCCGAAGCCTTTTGCCCTTCTGTCAGGCGTGAAAGTTTTTCGCCGAGAATCTCGAGATCATCGCTGGTGTAGTGGTCGCTTCCCAAAACTATATAC
The DNA here is from genome assembly GCA_039808805.1 of Micavibrio sp. Lineage (GTDB taxonomy): Bacteria > Pseudomonadota > Alphaproteobacteria > Micavibrionales > Micavibrionaceae > Micavibrio_A. Next base: position 3,871 of record JBDHTU010000041.1, on the reverse strand, counting down.
ATCTGCTGGCGGTATTGCCGTTCTGTATTTGTGTAAGAGACAGCCATGTCATGCGGAGTGATTTTTATTGTTGCGGCATTTTCTGGAAGGATGCTCTGGGCAACGGCCTGCAGTTTCGTCGCGGCCTCTTCAAAGCCTTTGGATGCAAGAATTCGCGAGGCGGCAGCGTAATAACCGGAGGCTGATTTCAACAAACTGTCGGCGTATTCCGGTGTAGGGTTCAGATAAATCATATTCGCTAGAGAAGTATCTGATTTGTTCAACGTCGCATCGTGATTTTTTAATTCCAGCATCAATTGGGATATTTGCCATGTCGCCTGAGCCTCTTGGAGAATTTTTGGATCGCTATCAGAACCGACAAATTTGAAAACAGGATTATTTGTCCCGGAGATAAGCCATTCTTTTGGCGCGGATACGCCATTTTCAATTTTCCGCATGCGTTCGGCATTCAGAGCCGTGCGTTCAGCAGCCTGCACCGCAAGAAGCGCAGTTTTTGTTTCTGCGTCAACAATACCGAGATCCAGCGCGATGATCCCACTAGGCGTACCTTTCTGGTTCAACTCGATATATTTTGCGTTGTTCTCTGGCTGTTCAAAAATGGTTTTGAGTGTGTCGTCGCCTATGACGGCGGAGATAATTTCCCCGATGCGTCCATTCATAGCTTCGCGAACATTCTGTATGTCTGCCGATGCGGCATCGAAAGATTTCATAGTCATCCTCTCTTGCTTAAAATTATAATTTGGTGACGAGGACAATAGGACGTGGCCAATGCTATGTAAATAAAATTCGATCGTACATATTCGAATATTGTAACTTATTGTTCTGAAATCTCTTTGCTTCGTCTGCAGGCCTTTTCGACGGAGTGTGTCAAAATGTCTTGCAGCCGCCCATCCATCAGGATTTCCAGCGCGGCGGCGGTGGTGCCGTTCGGGCTGGTGACATTCTCGCGCAGTTTCGCGGGCGCGATATCCGCATCTGTTTCCGCCAGCGCGGCCGCGCCAATCACAGTCTGCCGTGCCAGTTTCATGGCCATGTCTGCGGGAAGTCCGGCCTTTATTCCGGCCTTTGCCATCGCTTCGATCAGATAAAACACATAGGCCGGGCCGCTGCCCGACAGGGCGGTGACGGCATCAAGCAGGGATTCATCGTCCAACCATTCGAAAAGACCGAGGCAGCCCAGCAATGATTGCACCATTGCCCTTTGTGCTGGCGTCGTTTCCGGGCATGCGCAGGCGACCGTTGCACCCTTGCCGATCGCGGCGGGGGTGTTGGGCATGGCGCGGATAACCGGGCGGTTGCCGCCAAAGGCGAGCGAGGTTTTCAGGATTGTCTGCCCTGCCATGATCGAGAGGATCGGCACTCGCTGCGGCATGGCTGGCATGGATGCTGCGAATTGCTGCAACATTTGCGGTTTAATGGCGAGGATCAGTGCATCCCACGTGTCTGCATTCCGCGCGAACGCAGCTTCATCCGTGAAGCCGGTTATAAGTTTATTTCCCTGTAGAAAATCGGGGAGGCCGTTTGGGTCCAAAATATCAAGGGAAGAAACGAGACCGCGATCCAGCCACGCCCGGACCATGGCCGAGCCCATCTTGCCGCAGCCGGCAAGACCGATCTTAAGATTCGCCCGCGACATGCATCAGCGCGAGGCTGAGGTCTGAATCATTCGCAGGAATGCCGCGGGAGAGAATGTCGAACACGGCGTGGTAGCGTTCGCATTCCGCCAGCGCGATATCGACGAGGTCTTCGATATGTTCGGCGCCGGACGTTTGCGTCTGCCCGCGGAACAGGGTGGTGTGGCGGAAGCAGGGAATTTCCGTGCCTTCCTGAAACGTGAAATTGCCGAGCCACAGGGTGGAGTTGATCGCCGTCATCGTCTTGGCGGCGATATCCATGGCGTCGCGGCGGATATCGAGGTCGTACTGGCAGACAAAGCGCATGGCGCTGTATTCTTCCTGCCAGTGGAAAAACAATTTGTATTCGCCCATTTTGCCGGTGATCTGGACGGTCAGTTCGTCTTCCGTCATGCGGTCGAACGTCCATTCATTGGCATAAAGAATCTCTTCAACGCTGTCGAGCGGGTTGCTGACATCTTCGAATATCTCGTTCCGCTCTGCGACGTTGTTCATGCTTTCTTTTTCCCTGTCTTTTTCTTGGCGGTTGTTTTTGCGGCGGCTTTGGGAGCCGGTTTCTTGGCCGCGGTTCCTTTCGCCTTTCCCTGAAGCGTGTCGAGGCGTTTTTGCAGTTCGGCCACCTGTGCCTGCAGGCGGTCGAAATCTTCGCGCGGGACGAGATCCATCCGCGCGGCCATTTCATCGAACCGGGCGCGGACGTCATTCAGAACCTGTTCGCGCAGGCCCGAAAACACGTTCATCGCGCCGCCGGCAACGCGGGATATATCATCGAAAATACGGGGGTCTGGTTTTATCAATTTCGATTCTCTCAAAAGCCCAAGGAGGGTTTTCTATCACCGTGCGCAGAGTCGGCGCAATGCCGGGATAAAATAGTTGTGCACATATCCACCGCCGCGTTGCGGCGGCCGTATCAGGAAAGGTTTAATCAACAATTCTTTGAGGGCCCGAAGCGGGCAAAGGGTGGATTGTTAAGAAAAATCCTATAAGCTGGAAGCCGTTGAAAGGAATAACGGCATGATCATCGTGACGGGCGGCGCAGGGTTTATCGGGTCCAACCTTATCGCGGGGCTGGAAGACCACGGGGCGAGCGACATCGTTGTGTGTGACGTGCTCGGCAGCGGGGACAAATGGCGCAACATCGCCAAGCGCGAAATCCGCGACGTTGTACACCCGGACAGGCTGTTCGATTACATGGACACCCATGCCGACCAGATCGAGATGATCTTCCATATCGGGGCCATTTCCTCCACCACCGAAACAGACGCCGACCTGATCATCGACACGAACTTCGTGCTGTCGCGCCGCATCTGGAAATGGTGCTGGAAGAACAAGAAACGCCTTGTCTATGCTTCCAGCGCGGCCACCTATGGCGACGGGCATCACGGGTTCAAGGATGAGGAGAGCATCGACGGGCTGAAACACCTGATGCCGCTCAACCCCTATGGCTGGAGCAAGCACGTGTTCGACCGCCGCATCGCGCGCGTGGTGGAAACGAATTCCGAACCGCTGCCGCCACAATGGGCGGGCCTGAAATTCTTTAATGTCTATGGCCCGAACGAATATCACAAGGGTGAGCAGATGAGCGTTGTCTGCAAACTTTATCCGCAGGTGCAGGCGGGGGCGGCGGCCAAGCTGTTTAAATCCCATCACCCGGATTACCAGGACGGGGGACAGCTGCGCGATTTCGTGTGGGTCGGCGACGTGGTCGATGTGATGATCTGGCTGTATGAAAACCCGGGCGTGAGCGGCCTGTTCAACGTCGGCACGGGCAAGGCGCGGTCGTTCAAGGACCTCGCCGAGGCGACGTTCAGGGCCGCAGGGAAGCCGCCGAAAATCACCTATACGGACATGCCGGAAACGCTGCGCCCGAAATACCAGTATTACACGCAGGCGGATATGTCCAAACTCCGCGCCGCGGGGTATTCAAAACCGTTCACAGAACTGGAAGACGGGGTAGAGCAGTTCGTGAAGAACTTTATGGGCAAGGCAGATCCGTATAGATAGCGAAATTACGTCATTCCGAACCTGCCGTAGGCAGCGTGAGGAATCTTATCAAAGATCCCTCCGCGTGCCGCGTTCGGGATGACGATTCGGACAGGATGACAAACGCCTCAATCCCGCCTATAGTCCCGCCCCATGGCTATACAATTTCCGAATATCGACCCGGTGGCGATCGCCATCGGCCCGCTTCAAATCCGCTGGTACGCGCTGGCCTACCTGACAGGCATCCTGTGCGG
>JBDHTU010000040.1:0-10109 GCA_039808805.1 Micavibrio sp. | reverse complement strand
CCAGCCGTCTGGACCAGCCGCCGGGCGCGGAACCGAATGATTTCCCGCGCGATTACCCGCAGCCGGAAAGGCCGTAACCCGCCATGAAAGCCTTTGCCGAAAAAGACGGCGTCCTTCACGCCGATGGGGTTTCGCTTGCGGGCATCGCAAAGGATGTCGGCACGCCTGTCTATGTTTACTCCGCCGGGGTGATCGAGGACCAGTTTACAAAACTGCAAGGCGCGATGAAACGCGCCCTGCCCGCAGACCGCCAGCCACTGTTCTGCTTTGCGTGCAAGGCGAACAGCAATGTCGCCGTGCTCTCCCTGCTTCGCTCTCTGGGCAGCGGGCTTGAGATCGTTTCCGAAGGGGAACTGCACCGAGGCCTTCGCGCCGGGTTCGACCCCAAGCGCATTGTGTCCACCGGTGTCGGCAAGCAGCGCAGCGAAATTGCCGAACAATTGAAAGCGGGCATTCTGCAACTGAATGTCGAATCGCTGCCCGAACTGGAACGGATCAACGAGGTCGCCAGCCAGATGGGCAAGGTTGCAGACGTTGCCTTCCGCCTGAACCCGGATGTCAGTGGCGGCGGGCACCACAAGATTTCGACGGGCCGCAAGCGCGACAAGTTCGGCATGGGCGTTGAGATGATGCGCGAGGCCTATGCGCTTGCCGAAAAGCTGCCGGGCACGAACCCGGTCGGCCTGTCCATGCATATCGGATCGCAGGTGTTCGAGGTGGAAAAATTCAAGGAGGCGTTTGCGCGCCTGCCCAATGTTGTAAAAGACCTGCGCGGCGCGGGGCACAAGGTCACGCGCCTCGACATCGGCGGCGGGTTCCCGATCATCTATAAGGACGAGCAGCTGCTCGACCTCGATTCCTACGCGCAATGGGTCAACGATATCATCGTGCCGCTGGACACCGAGATCGTGATGGAACCGGGGCGCTATCTCGTCGGCAATGCCGGCGTGATCTTAAGCGAAGTTTTGTATGTGAAGGAAACGCAGGACCGGAACTTCCTGATCCTCGACGCCGCAATGAACGACCTGATCCGCCCGGCGATGTACGACGCGTATCACGGCATAGAGCCTATTTCGAACTGGAACGCGCCGCGAAAAACCTATGACGTGGTCGGCCCGGTGTGCGAAACGGGCGATACATTTTCAACGGGCCGCGAGTTGCCGGAGATGAAAGCGGGCGATTATGCCGTCATCCAGACAGCAGGCGCGTACGGCGCGTCGATGGCGTCGAATTACAACACGCGCCCCCTCGCCGCCGAAGTGATGACGAAAGACGGGCAGTATGCCGTGATCCGTCCGCGCCAGACCTATGAAGAGATTATTGACCGGGATGTTGTTCCGGCGTGGGTGAAGGCGTAAGTTCCTTCTTCCACGGTTTTTCCGTCCACGCCCATTCTATCAGCCAGAACGACACTGCCGCGGAGCCGCCGACGAGCCATCCGGCCAGAACGTCGCTGGGCCAATGCACGCCGAGATACACGCGGCTGATACCGATGGCGACGGTCAGGAAGATCGACGTGCCGAGAAAATAGATTTTCATCGCATAACTTTTATGCGCGCGGGCAAGCAACGCGCCGACGCACAGGAACACCAGCGCCGACATCATGGAATGGCCGCTCGGGAAAGAATTGGTAAAGACGTAAGACCCATGCGGCACGAGATCGGGCCGCGGACGGGCAAAGCCGAATTTCAGCGCGTTCGACAACACTGTGCCAATAGTTATGCAGGCGATGAGGTACAACGCCTGCCCTCCTTTTTTCATCATGGCGAGATACAGCGCCGCGCCGACCGTCACAAGCGCAAGAATGACGATACCGCCAAGGCCGGAAATATCTCGCACCATTTCCTGCACCCAGTGCGGCCCGAGGGCGGTTTGCGGATCGTTTCCATCCCGCAGCAGCATCAGGAGTTTCGTGTCGATGGCATGCGTATCCCCTTCCATCACGTCGTCTGCGACTTCGATGAACGAGGCGATCAGGACCCAGAGCATAAGGACGCCGCCGAGGATGACGGGCTCAAAAAACGGAAATTTTTCTTTCAGCGCTGTATAACGGGGAAAAGCCATGAAGCGCCTCAATGCGCCGCGGGCGCGTCATGGGCATCATGCCCGGAAGGTTCTTCTTCATGCGCGGGCGCGTGTTCTTCAGGCGGCACGGGAGATTCTTCCTGTGCCTTTTCAGCCTCAGGTTCTTCCGGGGCCGCGGGCGCGGATGCCTCCGCCTTTACAAAAGAAAAGGCGAATGTCACATCAGTCGCCCCTTCGGGCGCGTTCGGGTACACCACATCGAACGGCACCTGCCCCTCAGGCTTGATTCGTGCGATGGGCGGCGCGATTAACAGACGGTCGATCACCTCTTCCTGATCATTGACGATGGACGCCATGACGGCGGGGACCTTTACATCCTGGCTGCGCAAATTCAGAATCGTGCCCTTCATATGGATACGTCCCTCACCCAATTCCGCCTGAAGCCCGTCGAGGGCCAGCCCTTCGCCGGGCATAACGGGCGTCATGCCGACCAGATCATACAAAAGATTGGAAGGCGGCCAGGCGCGGCTGATCTGCGGGTGAAGCACCAGAAGCGCGGCGATAATCAGCGACCAGACGCAGGCGGCGGTGACAAAGCCGGCAAAACGTTCGCCGTTGCCCGCTTTGACCTTGGCCTTTTTGTCTTTCATCAATTGATTGAGGACGGGATCGTCCGGCTCCGGATGAACACCCTGGGGAATCGGCGTTGCCTCAATCTCTTTTCGTAATATCGATTGGAAGTCTGCTTCCTCGGCAGCGGGCGGCGGCACGTCGATTTCAAACGTGTCTTCGATCGGCCCCTGTTCCAGAAAGGCGGGCGGCTCTTCCCCGAACAATTCCTCGTCCAGCCCGGTTTCCGGCTCCTGCGTCCATTGATGGCCGCAATGCGCACAGCGCACGCGCCGCCCTTTGGGGCCGATGGCTCCTTCGGACACTAAATAGCGCATGGTACAGGACGGGCAGGTCAGGATCATTTGCGGCTGTTATCTTCCAAACATGAACACTATCTTGTATGTATAAGATATGCTTCGATAAACGGCAAGGTAGGGCATATATCATGCACAAGATCATTGCGGCGGCAGCCGTTGTCATATTTGCGGCGACCTCTTTTCCGGCCCGCGCGGCGGAGGACAAGGCGCCGAATTGCACGTCCATGGACCGTCCCTGCCAGATGCGGCAGGTTGAAGCCCTTGCGGAAAAAATACAGGAAAGCGACTGGCGCGACCAGACATTGCGCGAACTGGCAAAGACTTATGCCTATGAACACCAGCCGGACAAAGCCATCGCCCTGATCGATAAAATCAGCAACCCGGACACCAAAGCCATGACCATTCGCGGCATCGGCATGGCGGCGGCGGGCGGGCAATGGAAGGCGGGCGAATATAATTCGCTGTTTTCCCGGCTGACCGCAGAGGCAAACAAGATAGAACACACCCCGTCCCGCGGAATCGCCTTTACGTATATCGCGATGTCACAGGCATTCGCGGGAGACGATGCGGGCGCGCGGAAGACGGCCTCGGCCATGGACAACGCCGCCCTTCGCAACAAGGCGTATGGCGAGACAGCCGAAATCCAGGCGGAGCGCGGGGATTTGAAAAACGCGCTGATCTCCCTGGACGCGCTGGATTCGGCGTCTTACAGAAACAAGGCGTATGACACCGTGTCGCGCATTTTTCTTGATAAAGCCATGATTGAGGAGGCTTATACCTGTGCAAGCCGGATCGATAATGCTTATCTGAAGGCGAAATCCGTCCAGCGCATCCTGAATGCCGGAAACCGCGAGGAAACCGACATGGAGCCGAAGGCGGATTTGAGCAAGGGAAGAGAATGAAAGTTTTACGAACCGTTATTGCGAGCGCAGCGAAGCAATCCAGACTGGATTGCCGCGTCGCCTTCGGCTCCTCGCAATGACGAAAGATTGAGATACAGCGTATGATCAGGTTCGAACATGTTGGATTACGGTACGGGATCGGCCCGGAAGTGCTGGAGGATATCAACTTCACACTCGATCCCGGCTCATTCCATTTTCTGTCCGGCCCCTCCGGCGCGGGGAAAACTTCGCTGATGTCCCTGCTCTATCTGGGGCGCATGCCGACGCGCGGATTGGTCCGCATGTTCGGACAGAATATCGGCGAACTAACGCGCGACCAGCTTGCCGCCATCCGCCAGCGCATCGGCGTGGTGTTCCAGGATTTCCGCCTGCTCGGCCACATGAGCGCGTTCGATAATGTCGCGCTGCCGCTACGTATCCAAGGCCGCCCGGAAAAAGAAATCAGGAACAACGTGGGCGAACTGCTCGACTGGGTCGGGCTTGGCGACCACAAACATGTTCTTCCCAACACAATGTCCGGCGGGCAGCAGCAGCGCGTGGCCATTGCCCGCGCGGTCATTACGCGCCCGCGCCTCCTCCTCGCCGACGAGCCGACCGGGAACCTAGACGACGATATCGGATTCCGCCTGATGGCCTTGTTCGACCAGTTGAACCGCATGGGCACGACCGTCCTGATCGCCACGCACAACACGGCCATCATGGAAAAATTCGGGCACAAGCGTTTGATTTTGGAGCGCGGACATTTGAGAATCGAAGACCCGCAGCAGCCGAACAAAGGCGGTCACGGCGATTTGCGTGAACGGTTGCAGGGGGTTTACTAAGATGATCGCCCGCCTGCTTGCAAAATTCAGGAAAGAGCGCGTGCTCGGCGTCGCAAAAGAAAAACGCCGGTATGATCTGCCGCTGGCCAATTCTTCCAGCAACAGTTTCCTGCGCCTTTTGATCTGTTTGCTCAGCATCCTGGGCATGCTGGCGCTGTCCGCCTCCTTCGCGCTGTCCGCCATGACGGAGCGGTGGTCGCAGGGATTGGCCAACAAGGTCAGCGTCGAAATCCCCGCATCAGATTCCGCCGGGGACATCATCGCCCCGCGCATGGTGCGAAGCATGACGGACGATGCCGCAAAAATCTTGAGCGAGCATCCGGACGTGGAGCAAGCCGCGATCACCGAAGAAAAAGAGGTGCGCACCCTGCTCGCCCCGTGGCTGGGCGAGGATCTGGCGATGGACTCCATCCCGGTGCCGGGGTTGATTTCCGTTACCTTTCGCGAAGGATCGACCCCCAATCTTAAAAAACTCGAAGCGAAAATCCGCGAGGCGGCGCCGAGCGCCCGCATCGACACGCATGAAAGCTGGCTGGCCGACGTTTTGCGCTTTACCGGCGCGCTGCAATTCGCGGCGATCCTGCTCGGCCTGATCATCGGGGCGACGACGCTGGTCGCCGTGGCCGCGGGCGTGAAATCCAAGCTGTCTGAAAACAAGGAAGAGCTGGAACTGCTCCACCTCATGGGCGCGTCGGATTCCTATATCGCGCGGCAGTTGCAGCGGCACACGCTGATCCTTTCGTTTCAGGGCGGCGCGCTCGGCGTTCTCGCGGGCGGCCTGCTGCTGTTCGTTATCAGCCTGATCGCAGGGGAGATGGGCGTGAACCTGATTCCCGACTTCCGCATGGCGGATGCGCAAAAGCTTATGCTGGTGCTTATGCCCGTGCCGATTGCGGTGCTTGCCATGCTCACCGCCCGCGTGACCGTGATGAACGTCCTGACCCGGATGCCGTGATGATCTTCAAGCTGTTTGCCTATTGCCTGACGGCGCTGATGACGCTCTGCCTTCTATGGCTTCTCGGCTGGCTGTGGTTTGCCGCGTCCGTCGTCGTGGCAAAGCCAGAAAAAGACATCGTGCACACCGATGCCATTATCGTCCTGACCGGCGGCGACAAACGGGTAAACACGGGACTCGACCTTCTCGCGGCGGGCAAAGCCGATTACCTTTTCATTTCCGGCGTGAACGACAAGGTGAAACCGGTGGATCTCGTCGCCCTGTGGAAGGGAGACCATGACAAGGTCCTGCCGAAGATCAAGCTGGGCTACAGCGCGGACAACACCGCGGCCAATGCGATCGAAAGCAAGGGCTGGATACAGGAAAAGAACATCCGCTCCATCCGTCTTGTAACATCCAATTATCACATGGCGCGGTCGATGCTGATGTTCCGCCACGCGGTGCCGGATGTTATCATCTACAAGCATCCGGTGGCGCCGGACGATTTCGAACCGTGGACATCGTCACAGTTCTGGCCGCTGACCTTTTCCGAATACAACAAGTGGCTGGCCACGTGGCTGCGCCTCGATCTTCTCAACAAAAACCCGTCGCTCGACAAGGGGACATCATGACCGCCTTACGTTCCATCATTTTCAACATCCTGTTCTACGCGGTGTGGACGCCGCTGGTTTGCATCGCCTGCGCGCCGTCCCTTCTCTTCCATCGCAATTATGCCGTGCGCGTGGCGGCAGGATACCAGTACGGCTCCTACCTCCTTGCCAGATATATTGTCGGGCTGGACTTCGAACTGCGCGGCGCGGAACACCGCCCGGACAACGATACCGCCTATATCGTCGCCAGCAAGCACCAGTCGGCGTATGAAACGCTTATTCTCTATCAGTTGTTCGACGACCCGACGATCATCCTGAAAAAAGAGCTTCTGTCCCTTCCCGTCTTTGGATGGTTTCTTCAGAAAGTCGGCGTCATTGCACTGGACCGCGGCAACCGCACCGTTGCGATGCAATCCCTTTATGAAGGCGCGAAAAAGATGAAACAGGACAACCGCCCGATCATCATTTATCCGCAAGGAACGCGCGTGCATCCGGATGCGGACGTTGCCGAGAAACCGTACAAGGGCGGATACCTGAAACTCTATAACGAAATCGGCCTGCCGATCCTGCCCGTGGCGATCAACACCGGCCTGTATTGGCCGCGCAACAGTTTCTGGAAGTATCCGGGCAAGGCGGTCATCGAATTCCTGCCGCTGATTCCGCCGGGCCTTTCGATGGAAGAAGCCGGTAAAACGGTTGAGACGCAAGTGGAATACGCCTCAAAAAAACTGGTTGAGGAAGGACGCGCGCGCAAGGCATGAAACGCTGGCATTATTTTCTCCTGACGTTTTTCGCGATCCTGATCTGCGCGTATCTGGGCCTGTGGATTTACAGCGTGAGCTGGTTCGAGCGGCAGATCGACCAGGTTTACGCAAGCGCGGAAAGCAAAGGCATCCGATTCCTCGGCCCCAAGCCGGGCCTGTCGAATTTCCCGTTCGTGCCCGAAGTCTATTACACAGGCGGCGTGCAGATGGGCAACGCCATCGTGACCTTTCCGGAAATGAAACTGCGTGGGTATCCCCTGCCCGGCACGGCTTTGGCGGTAAGCTTCCCGGCGGGCATTGCGCTCGACGGCGTGGCAGACCCATCTATCTGGATGCTCGACGGGCTTCAGGCGGATATCACCATTCCGTGGCACGTGCCGCGGTCCTTTGAATATGAAGACCTGGATGGGTGGCAGAAATCCGGCGGGAAGATCGAAGTGCGCGATTACCGCCTGACCAAGCAGACGTTGCAGGCGTTTGGAGACGGCGCGTTGTGGCTGGACGCCGAATTGCAGCCAGCGCTGCGCTTTTCCGGCACACTCGCGGGGTATGAATCCTTCGTTCAAACCAACATTGAAAACGGATTGATCCAGCCGATGCACGGCGCAGTCGCCATCGGCATGATGAACAATCTGGCGCAGACCGACGAAGCAACCGGCGAGCGGCGGGTCACGCTGGAGATCAGCGTGAAGAACCGGACGCTGTATGCGGGGATGATCCGGGTGCTTGAGCTTCCTCTGATTGCGTGGGATAGACGTAGTTCGCCTGCCCCGCATCAATGATGGCCCGTCTTATATCGCGGGTTTCCTTGAATTGGTTATAAAGATAGTCCCCGTCGCCCTTGCGGATCGCCTTTTGCATGGCGGTCAGGTCTTCGGTGAACCGTTGCAGGATTTCAAGCACAGCATCTTTGTTGTTCAGGAAGATATCGCGCCACATAACGGGGTTTGACGCGGCAATGCGCGTAAAATCCCGGAAGCCGGACGCGGAGAATTTGATCACTTCGCTTTTCAAATCGCCTTCAAGGTCCGTTGCCGTACCGACGATGGTGTAGGCGATCAGGTGCGGCAGGTGCGAGGTGATGCCGAGCACGAGGTCGTGATGTTCCGGGTCCATGATCTGGATATTACAGCCGCAGGCTTCCCAGAGTTTCGTCAGCTTCTCAACAGCGCGGAGTTCAGTATGGCGCAGCGGCGTCAGGATACACCAGCGATTGTGAAACAGTTCGGCAAAGCCGGATTCCGGGCCGGAATTTTCCGTTCCCGCCAGAGGATGGCCGCCGACCAGATGAACCTTCGCCGGAAGGCGCGGCTGCAACGCCTGCATAACGGAGGTTTTGACGGAACCGGTGTCCGTGACGATGCATCCCGCCTCCAGCCCCGGCGCGATTTTTTCAGCCACGGCCGCCATCGCGCCGACCGGAACGGCAAGCACGACAAGGTCCGATCCTTTCACGGATTTCGCGAGGTCGGTGTACATTTCATCGGCGAGGCCGAGTTCCATGACCTTCTCGCACACCTCGCGCGAGACATCGCCGCAGGTGAGTGTTTCGCACAGGTTGTTTTCTTTGATGCCGCGGGCGAGCGAAGAGCCGATATGCCCGAAACCGATAATGGTGATTTTTTTAAACATGGTTTGTCCTTGTACGACGTAGAGGATTATACGGATTTTCCTCAATTGTCATGCCCGCCTTCGTGCGGGCATCCGGTTCCCCGCATAAAGCGGGGATGACAAGAGGGTGAATTATGTATGGTGAAAACGTAAATATGCCTGCCCTAGAGGGCATAATAGCGGGCGGCATAGAGGCCGGATATCGCGGCGGCGTTTGTCATAGCGAGGAAAGATACTCTTTAATCGCCGCAGTGGCAAGCTGCATTTCCTCCCCCGTGCCGATCGATATCCGCAAGGATTCAGGAAGTTTATAGGCCCCCATCTGGCGGACCAGGATGCCGCGCGATTTCAGGAACAGGCGGCAACCTTCCGCCGTGTCGGCACCGGCAAAGCCGACCAGCAGGAAATTTCCTGCGCTGGGCCAGATTTTCAGGCGGTTGGAGGAGAGTTCTTTTTCCGTCCACGCCCGCCATTCGTTGTTGTGCGTGACGGAGCGTTCGATAAAAGCATCATCCGCAAGCGCGGCAAGTCCCGCTACTTGCGCCGGAACGGAGACGTTGAAAGGCCCGCGCACGCGGTTCAGAACGTCGGCGACCTCTGCCGGGCAATAGCCGTAGCCGAGGCGCAGCCCCGCAAGGCCGTAAATTTTCGAAAACGTGCGCAGGACCACGATATCGTCCCTGCCCTTGGCGAACGCGAACCCGTTTTCGTATCCGGGCGTGGCGGAGGCGTATTCCGCATAGGCGTCATCCAGCACGAGGAGGATGTCGGCACGCAGTGCGTTGCGGAATTTCTTGATGTCCGCGGGTGCGTTGAAACTGCCCGTCGGGTTGTTCGGGTTGGTCAGGAACACCATGCGGGTTTTGTCCGTCACGGCAGCGAGCATCGCGTCCAGATCCGGTGTCAGGTTTTGTTCGGTAACCTCAACCGGAACGGCGCCGCAGCCCTTGGCAAAGATGCCGTACATCAGGAAAGAATGCGTGGCATAGACCACTTCATCCCCCGGCGCGAGATACGCCTTGCACAGAAGGCCGATCAGTTCGTCAGACCCCGCGCCGCAAACAAGGCGGCCCTCTTCCAGATCAAACTTGGCCGCGATGGATTTGCGCAGATCGATGCAGTTGCCGTCAGGATATTTTTCCAGGTGCAGGTCGCGGGTCAACGCCTCCAGCGCCTTGGGGCTTGCCCCAAAGGGATTTTCATTCGACGACAGCTTGATAATGCGCTGCGCGCCGTCCGCCTTGCTTTCACCGCCGACATAGGCGGCGATGTCGAGTATGCCGGGATTGGGTTTTATTTTCACGACACTGCCTTCAATGTGGAAGCAGGCGATTTCACCGCGCGCGCATAGGACGGCGGTACAGGATACCCGCCGACACAGGTGATATTCGCCCCCGCATCGTCGAGCGATGCGAGAAGGTCTTTCATCCGTTTGTCGTTTTTATCGATGTAGTCCTCAACCTCCATCAGATGCACGGAAGGTATGGCGGCATTGGCATTGCGGCGGGAAGA
>JBDHTU010000039.1:0-10322 GCA_039808805.1 Micavibrio sp. | reverse complement strand
TTCCACCGCATCCAGGCCGGCCCGATGAGCAAAGAGTCGGCCAGCAGGATCTGCGCGTCGATCAAATCCTCCGGCGGTTCCTGCCTCGTCGTAACGAAGTGACGCGAAGCGTCATCCCCGCGGCGATGCGTAGCATCGCTTAAACAGCGGGGATTTATAACGGGCGCGGCATTTGCCGCGCTCTTTATTATGTACTGGATGCCCGCCTGCGTGGGCATGATGCAAAAGGGAATGAGATGAAAAAAAACGCAAAACCCGTTATCGTTTCCTGCTCCGGCCCGTCTTTGCTGCCCGAAGAACGGGACTTTTTTGCGGAGTTTCAGCCGTTCGGCTTTATCCTTTTTGGCCGTAATATCGAAGACAAGGCGCAACTGAAAAAACTCTGCGCCGATTTGCGCGCCGCCGTGGGCCGGGAGTGCCCGATCCTGATCGACCAGGAAGGCGGCCGCGTCCGCCGCATGCGCCCGCCGCACTGGCCGGACTACCCGTCGATGAAGGAAATCGGCGACCTCGACGACAAGGATCGGCTGATCGAAACCGTGCGCGGCATAGCCGGTGACCTGAACGAAGCCGGCATCGATGTTGATTGCGCCCCGGTGCTGGACGTGTTGTTTCCTGAAACCCATGCCGCCATCGGTGACCGTGCCTTCTCGTCCGATCCGGAGAGGGTGGGCATTCTCGGCCGCCTCGCGTGTGAGGTTTTCATGGAGGAAGGCATCACGCCTGTGATCAAGCATATGCCGGGGCAGGGGCGTTCGGCGCTGGACTCGCATTACGACCTTCCCGTGGTGTCCGCGCCGCTGGACGTGCTGGAATCGGTTGATTTCAAACCTTTCCGGCATGTTCTTGAAAGCCCGCATGCAAACGGCATCTGGGGTATGGTCTCCCACATCGTCTATGCCGCCATCGACGCGGAGCATCCGGCTTCGGCCTCGTCCAAGGTTATAGATATCATCCGAAAAGACCTTGGTTTCAACGGCTTGCTGGTATCCGACGATCTGTGCATGAACGCGCTGGCCTGTTACGGATTGCCTGCGGATAGAGTGCTGAAAACATTGGAATCCGGCATGGATATCGCGCTATATTGCGCCGGAAAGCTCGATGAAATGGTCGATATTGCAAAGGTTTGTCCGCCTTTGCGTGAGGGAAGCCTGAAGAGATATGAAGCAAGTTTACTTAGGCCGTCTAACCATACGTAACGTCATGCCCGCGAAGGCGGGCGTCCGGTTCTATGGATCCCCGATATTGATGTTTGCTTCGCAAATCTCGGGGATGACGGCAGGGATATGATGCAAGCCGCGCTCGACGATATGCCGCCTCAGCTCCCTGAGGAATTTCATGCGATGCTTCCTGAAGGGGAGCATGACGCCGACGCGCTTTTGCTGAACATCGACGGGTTCGAAGGCCCGATCGACGTCCTTCTTGAAATGGCGCGCAACCAGAAGGTCGATCTTCGCGAAATCTCCATCCTTCAACTCGCCCGCCAGTATCTGGATTTTATCGAACGCGCCAAAGACCTGCGCCTCGACCTCGCGGCGGAATACCTGGTCATGGCGGCGTGGCTTGCCTACCTGAAATCCCGCTTGCTGCTTCCGCGTGAAAAAGACGAAACGGGAGAACCAAGCGGCGAAGCGATGGCCGAGGCGCTGCAGTTCCAGTTGCGGCGTCTGGAATCCATGCGCAAGGCGGCGGACCTCCTGATGGCGCGGCCGCAGCTCGGCCTCAACGTGTTTGCGCGCGGGGAGCCGGAAGGGCTGAAAACCGCCTACAACGCCACGTACAAGGACACGCTGTACGATCTTTTGAAAGCCTATGGCGATATCCGCAGGCGTGCCGAGGCGTCTCATTACGAACTGCCGGTTTTCAACGTGATGACGATGGAAGAGGCGGTGGAGCGCATGACCCGCATGCTCGGCAACCTGCCGAAATCCGGGCCGCATTCCGTGTGGACCACGCTGCAGAGCTTTATGCCGGACAATATACAAGACCCGTTGCTGATGCGGTCTTCGATGGCCTCTACCTTCACGGCAGGGCTGGAACTGGCGAAGCAGGGCAAGGTTGAAATCCGCCAGGACGGGCTATTCCGCCCGATCTACCTGCGCTCGGCCAACCGTCCGCCGCTGGGGGATGATGTTCCTTTGGAAAAAGATGAAAATGATTAGTTTAACTACAGAGCCGCAGGGAGCGCAGAGTTGCCATGCCCGAACACCGGATGCCCGCACAAGGCGGGCGTGACAGGAATGATCTTTGTACCTTTAGTTGGAAATGGAAATCATATGAATGAACAACATACCGTGCAAATGAAAGTGCCGGATACGATGACGCCTAAGACCGAAAAGCAGAAAATGCTCGCGGGGGAGTATTATTCAGCCTCTGATTCCGAATTGCAGGCGGAGCAGCTTGCGGCCGCGCAGTGGATGCAAAAATATAACGGCCTTGGCGGCTCTCCTGATTTGTGGCGTGACGCATTGATGGAAAAACTGGGAATGGTCGGTGCGGATACGGTGATCCGCCCCCCGTTCTATTGTGATTATGGGTACAATATCCGTCTGGGCAGCGGGGTCTTTATCAACTTCAATTGCGTCATGCTGGATGTTTGCGAAATCAGGATCGGGGACAAAACCCTGATCGGCCCGGGTGTGCAAATCATGACGGCTTCTCATCCTGTGGATCATGATTTGCGCCGTACAGGTCTGGAATTTGCGAAGCCCGTTTCTATAGGAAGCAATGTCTGGATCGGCGGCGGCGCCCAGATTCTTCCGGGGGTCAGTATCGGGGACAATGCCATTATAGGCTCCGGCGCCGTGGTTACAAAAAACATAGAAGCAGGGGTCACGGTTGTTGGAAATCCTGCCAGGCCCGTTTTAAAGAAAGTTCAGTAATATGATGGAAATGAAGGAAAGATTGAACGTGCTGGAGGCGATGTTGTTCGCCGCGCCCGCGCCGCTGACGCCGCAGGCGATTCATGAACGCCTGCCGGGCGATTCGGATTTGAACGTTTTGCTGTCCGAACTGCGCAACCTGTATGACGGGCGCGGGGTGCAATTGATGGAAATCAATGGCGCTTATGCGTTCCGGACATCGCCGGGTGTGGCGGATGCGCTGACCATCGAAAAGAATGTGGAGCGCCGCCTGTCCCGCGCCGCGCTGGAGACCATGGCGGTGATCGCTTACCACCAGCCGATCACGCGGGCGGAGATTGAAAACATCCGCGGCGTCGCCACGCACAAGGGGACGATCGACCAGCTTCTGGAAATGGGCTGGGTCAAGCCGGGCAAGCGGCGCGAAACGCCGGGCCGTCCGCTGACCTGGGTTTCCACCAACGCCTTCCTTGATCATTTCGGGTTGAGTTCTATTATGGAGTTGCCGGGGCTTGAGGATTTGAAAGCCGCAGGCCTGCTGGACCGCCGCCCGGCCATCGAAACCGTGCCGGATTCGCGCGACCTGTTCGATTCTCCGGATGTCAGCGCGGCGGAAGTTTTGAGCGGCGTAAAGGATGATGAGAGCGCGCAAAGCGCGGACGATGAATTCGAAGGATATGACGAAGAGGAATAAGAAAGAATGGGCATCAGCATCTGGCATATTCTGGTCGTGGTGATCGTGGTCTTCCTGTTGTTCGGGAAGGGCCGCGTATCGGGCATGATGGAAGACCTCGCCAAAGGCATCAAAAGCTTCAAGAAAGGCCTCGCCGATGACGAGACCCCGCCAAAGCAGATCGACAGTGTCGAGCGTCAGAAAGACGAGCAGCCGTGAGATGATTGCTGTGCGCTCCTTTTGTCATCCCCGCCTTGCGCGGGGAGCCGGATGCCCGCATAAAGCGGGCATGACAATAGGGGGAATGCGCGATGTTTGATGTCGGCTGGTCGGAAATGCTGGTGATCGTGGCGGTCGCCGTCATGGTGATCGGCCCCAAGGATATTCCCAAGATCATGTACCAGGTCGGGCGGTTTTTCCGCCGCCTGCAATACATGAAATTTGCGATGAGCCAGCAGTTCGACGAAGTCCTGCGCGCGGGCGATATCGAGGAATTGCGCAAGGGCGTGAATTTCGAAGCGCCGAAAACAGATGAGAAATCGCATGACGAGCCGCAGCCGGAAGAGGAGCGCAAGCCGTGAACCCGCAGGAACAGGCCATGCAAACCCTCAGCGGTCATGTCACAGAACTGCGCAAGCGGATCATGTGGTGTTTTCTTGCCATGGCTGTCGGCACGTTCATTTGTTATCTGTTCAAGGAACATATCTATGCTTTTCTGGTGCAGCCGTTGGCCAGCGCGATGGGCGACGGCGGGACCAGCAGGATGATCTTCACCAACCTGCCGGAAATGTTTTTCACGTATTTGCGGGTGTCGTTCTTCGCGGGATGCTTCCTGACCTTTCCCTTCCTGCTCTGGCAGGTGTGGATTTTCGTGGCGCCGGGGCTTTATAAAAACGAAAAAAAAGTCTTCTTTCCCTATCTGGTGGCAACACCCGTTCTTTTCCTGCTTGGCGGCGCGCTCGTCTATTATTTCCTGATGCCGACCGCATGGGCGTTCTTTTTGAAATTCCAGAGCACGGGGGCGGAGACCGCGCTGCCGATCCAGCTCGAACAACGGGTAGGTGAATATCTCGATATCGTCATGACGCTGATCTTCGCGTTCGGCCTGTCGTTCCAGCTTCCCGTGCTGCTCACCCTTCTGACGCGGGCGGGCGTCGTCAGCGCGGCGGCTCTGCGGTCCGGCCGCAAATACGCCATTGTCGCCATGTTCTCTCTGGCCGCTGTCATCACCCCCCCGGACGTGATCAGCCAGATTGCGCTGGCGATCCCGCTCTGCGGCCTGTATGAAATTTCCATCTGGTGCGCCGCGCGCATCGAAAAGGCCCGCCATGGCGCTGCTGCTTGAAACCTATCAGGCAAAAATAAAGGCAGGGGACCTGGCCGCCGATGCGGAGCAGGAAAAGGCCGCGCGGGTTCTTGACCGTCTCTATCGGGACCTGACCGCGAAGAAGAAACTCTTCGCAAAGACCGGGGATATCCAGGGCGCCTATATCTATGGCGGCGTGGGGCGCGGTAAATCCATGCTGATGGACCTGTTGTATGGTACGCTGCCCGGCACCATCAAAAAACGCCGCATTCACTTTCACGCCTTTCTGGTCGAAACGCATGACTGGCTGCATGCCCGGCGCGCGGACAGGGCGGTGGACAATCTCCTGCCTGAATACGCGAAATACGTGGCCGGGAAAACACGGCTGCTCTGCTTTGACGAATTCCATGTGACGGATGTCGCGGATGCGATGATCTTATCGCGACTGTTCACCGCGCTGTTCGACCATGGCGTGGTGATGGTGGCGACCAGCAACTGGCCGCCGGACCGCCTGTATGAAGGCGGGCTTCAGCGGGAGCGGTTCCTGCCTTTCATCGCGTTGATCAAACAAAGGCTGGAGGTCGTTCATCTGGACTCGTATACCGATTACCGGACGCAGGCGGTGCAGGACCTGGAAACCTATCTTTATCCGCTTAACGAAGCCACGCACGGCAAAGTAGAGCATTTTTTTACGGCGTTGTCTGATGGACGCGCGCCTGAGAAAACTTTCATCCGCGTCAAGGGGCGCGATATCCCGGTGCTGGCCGCGGGCGGTGCGGCGCGGTTTACGTTTGCCGAATTGTGCGAAAACCCGCACGGGGCCGAGGACTACCTTCGGATTGCGGAGCGGTTTCACACCGTGTTCATCGAAGGCATTCCAAAACTCGGCTATGACCGCAGCAACGAAACAAAGCGCCTGATGACCCTTATCGACGTCCTGTATGACATGCGCCGCCGGGTTATCATCACGGCAGAGGCCGCGCCGGAAAAGCTCTATCACGGCACGCAGTATAATTTTGAATTCGACCGTACGATCAGCCGCCTGAACGAAATGCAGTCTTCTTCCTATACAGAGGCGGCGTGATGGGGTTCCTGGATTTTCTAAAGCCTGCGAAAACCGGAAAACGCCTTGAGAGCGAGGAAAAAAACATCGCGCATCACGGCAGTGAGAAGCAGCGCCTGACCATCGCGTCGGATGAAAAAACATCGCAGGAAATCCTGTATTATCTCGCCCTGCATGATACGTCCGATAAAGTGCGTAAATCGGTGGCGGGGAATCCGTCTACGCCGATGCAGGCTTCGACACTGCTGGCCAAGGACCGCAGCGATGATGTGCGGATTGCGATCGCGCGGCGGCTGGTGAAAATCCTGCCGTCGCTGACGGAAGAAAAATACAGCCAGCTTTATGCCTTCGCCGTGCAATCGCTTGGCATGCTCGCGCTGGATGAGGTTTTGAAAATCCGCAAGGCGCTTTCGGAAACGCTCAAAGATCATGCCCACACGCCGCCCGCCGTCGCGGCGCAACTGGCAAAAGACCTGGAGCGCGAGGTGGCGGAGCCGATCCTGCGTTTCTGCGCCGCGCTGTCGGATGACGACATCATCGATATCCTGCGCACGCATCCTGCCAACTGGGCGGCGGAAGCTGTGGCCCGCCGCAAGACGATCAGCGCGCCGGTATCGCGCGCCGTGATTGATACCGGGAATATTCGCGCCGGGAAATACCTGCTCGCCAATGAAGGGGCCGATATCACGCCTGATCTTCTGGAGATGATTGTCGAACGCGCGCGGGAATATCCCGAATGGCACAAGCCGATCGCCTTGCGCAAGACGCTGCCGCCGCTTATGGCGCGCAAGCTCGCGGCCTATGTCGACAAAAGCGTGCGCAAAATTCTGGAAGAGCGCAGCGACCTGGACAAGGGCACAATCCGCGAGATTTCAGAGATTATCCAGCGCCGCATGGATTTTGAGGAAGAGCGCCGCAAGACTGTCGACCTGTCCAATCCTGCCGAACGTGCGCAGAAACTGCATGCGACCGGGGATTTGACCGAGGATGTCATATCAGACGCGCTCGCCATGCGCGACCGCCCTTTCGTCATTGCGGCGCTTGCGCTCAGGGCAGGAACGAAACCGGACGATATCGAAAAAGTGTTCGATGTCCGGGCGCCTAAATCCATCTGCGCGGTAACGTGGCGCTGCGGCTACTCCATGCGCCTTGCGCTGAAGCTGCAACAGGTTCTGGGCGGGGTGAAGCCGCCGGCGTTGATTTATCCGCGCGGGGGCACGGATTACCCGCTGACCGAACAGGAAATGCGCTGGCAGCTTGGCATGATCGGGATTGATTAGCGGTAATACGGCCCGATGCGGGCCTTGTGCTGCGGTAAAGGAGTGGTACACTGGCCCCATTGGATTCACCTGATTTTACAAAGGAAAACATCATGGCACGCGCGAAAATAGGTTTGGTCGGGGCAGGGATGATCGGCGGCACGCTCGCGCATCTTGCAGGCCTGAAAGAAATGGGTGACGTCGTCCTGATCGACGTGGCTGACGGTATTCCGCAAGGGAAAGGGCTGGACCTCGCTGAAAGCTCGCCGGTTGAAATGTTCGATGCGAATTACACCGGCTCCACGGATTACGCCGCGCTGAAAGACAGCGATGTGATTATTGTGACCGCCGGCGTGCCGCGCAAACCGGGGATGAGCCGCGATGACTTGATCGGCATCAATTCCGGCATCATCAAGACGGCGGGCGAAGGCATTAAGAAATATGCGCCGAATGCGTTCGTCATCGTCATCACCAACCCGCTGGACGCCATGGTCGGCATCATGCAGCAGGTGACGGGGTTCGACCCGAAGAAGGTCGTCGGCATGGCGGGCGTTCTGGATTCCGCGCGTTTCCGTTATTTCCTCGCCGAAGAATTCAAGGTGTCTGTCGAAGATGTTACTGCCTTCGTTCTCGGCGGTCACGGCGATACGATGGTGCCGCTGGCGCGCTATTCCACTGTGGCCGGCATTCCGCTGCCCGACCTCGTTTCCATGGGCTGGACGACGCAGGAGAAACTGGACAAGATCGTCCAGCGCACGCGCGATGGCGGCGCGGAAATCGTCGCCCTGCTGAAAACCGGATCGGCCTATTACGCCCCGGCATCGTCCGCGATTGCGATGGCCGAAAGCTACCTGAAGGATAAAAAACGCGTTCTGCCCTGCGCGGCGCAACTGAACGGCGAGTACGGCGTAAAAGGCCTGTATATCGGCGTTCCGGTCGTGATCGGCAAAAACGGCGTTGAGAAGATCATAGAGATCAAGCTGAACGCGGATGAACAGAAAATGTTCGACCATTCCGTCAATGCGGTCAAAGACCTTGTCTCGGCTGCACAAAAAGTCGCTGCTTAAAAAGCGCCGCGGCGCAGATAATTTAAAGGCCCGGTTCGCCGGGCCTTTTTCATGTCTTCAGGAATGGGTGAAATTCATGGAGGCGGGAAGGACGGGGCGCGGCGCTTCGACGATGGCTTCGCTCTGGTTCAATTGCACTTCCGCCGGGTCTTGATTGTAGACATCCGCGATGGAACGTTTGACGCCGCGGCTGCCGGCGATATCCGCCTTGATCCGGAAGACGCAGACCTCCGCATTGCAGACGAGGCCCTGTCTGCGGTGTTCGGCGTCAATCTCCAGAACGCGTGCGGCGTTGTGGACATAACGGCCCGTCTTTGGATGCAGAATCATCTGGAACTTGTCCGCGAGGGTTTCGACTTCGTCTTCCATCCTGTCTCGCTGCTTCGGGCATTCGATAGATTGCATCGCGGCGATTTTTTCATGAATAATTTCGGATTCGAGCGCCAGCCTGCGCGCCGTTGCCGCGGTAACCATTTCCGTGTCGTACAGATGGCGGCTGTCTTCGTGATGATGTGCCGTCTGCTTTCCGCCATTTGCAGGGCGCGCGGCAGTATGCGTTGCATCGGTATGCACCGCAAAGGGCAGATGGATCAGGTCATTGAACAATTTTGCGACCTGGGCGAACGATGCGCGCTGGAGCATGATCTCCAGGTATTTTTCCGCGCCGCTGGTCTTGTAGCCGTGGGCCTTCAACGTGCGGTGACGTTTGATGGGTTTGCCGGAGAAGGTCTGATCGGCATCCGGGTCGCGTGCGAGAGTCGCTTCCTCGTCTTTGAAATCGTCCTGAAATTCTTTTTCTTTCAGCGCGCGTTTGCGTTTCCGTTCAAATTCGCGGAGCTCTCGTTCCTGGGGCGGCAATGCGCGCTCTTCAACATCAAGCATATGCGCATTCTACCCGAAAAACGGCGAAAAATCAATAAAAACCGGATAGGGGAGATTACAACGCCGACGCGATTGAAGGCGCCTTCGGACCGTTCAATGTCGGGTCGAGCGACGGATTGTTCTGTTGCAATCCGAACGGGTTGTATTCCTGTGCAAAGCGCGGCTGTTCGCCGAGGCGCGATGGTGCACCGATTCCGGTCGCCCGTTCAAATCCGGATGCCAGAAGCGGCGTGGTTTTCGGATTTTCGCCTGGAGAGCTGTCCTGCACGAACGCAACGGGATGGGAGGAATTGTAATTCGCGGCGCGGGCCTGTTCGGCTTTCATCTGCGCAGCCTGGTCTTCTGTAAGATTTTTATCCGGTATTGGCGCGACGGCTGGTTTTCCGACACCCGGTTCTGCCGCAGCGACGCCCTTTGCGGCTTGTCCGGTTTTCGTTTTCTCATATTCCGCCATGCTGACGGCTTCGGCGGCCTGGAACAGGCGTTTGTCGTGCACGTTGCGCGCATCGCGGTATGTATCGACGGCGTCCAGCGCGGTTTTCATTTTTTGGTTATCGGGATTTTCCCAGTCGATCGCGTTTTCATCTCCGCGTGACAACGGCTTGCCGGTTTTAGTATCGAAAAGGCCCAAAAATTGCCCTTGCTCATTCTTGCGCAATTCGGCAGTGCGCCCGTCCGCGGTCTGAACGGTTTCGCCTTCAACGGCGGAAAATTTCTCATCTGCTGTGGCGCGGCTTGCGTCCATCGTCTTTTTCGCGCTGTCGATGGCAGGTTTGAATTTTTCGAAGACGGGCGAGTTGTAAAACGTTTCCGTGGCGGCGGATGTAAACGTCTCCATCCCTTCGGCAACGGCGCGCGCGGTTGCGGCCTCTTTACCGCGCCTTTTCTTTTCCTCGTCGTCGTCAAGCTTGCGCCAGCTTAAGTGACCGACGCGTTCTTCGTGATAGCCGCTATCTTCTTTGAGCGTTTCGGCGTTTCTATCTTTCTCCACGATGACGCGGCCATCCGGGCCGATTATCACCGACCTGGCTGTACGGATATCGAAGTCGTCGTGGTTGTGCTTCATGTCCTTATTCCAGTTACGAAAATCCTACCATTTTAGGGTTAACAATTTCAAATTTGGGCCGGTTTTCTGCATGTATGGCCGGAAATAGGGATTTGCCCTGACGTGGGCGAAGTGGTAAAAAATGGAAACTGCATCGCAGCGCAAA
>JBDHTU010000038.1:0-10704 GCA_039808805.1 Micavibrio sp. | reverse complement strand
CTGCGCGGCGCGCAGCGCCTCGGCCTTGGCATCGGCACCATCATTCATGAAATGGGCAAAAACCCGCCTGCCGTTATCGTCGGCCATGATTACCGCGCCTATTCCGCCTCCATCAAACACGCGGTCGCGCTCGGCCTTGTTGAAGCAGGCTGCCATGTCAAGGATATCGGCCTTGCGCTTTCCCCTGTCTCCTATTTCGCGCAGTTCGAACTGGACTGCCCGGCGGTTGCCATGATCACGGCCTCCCACAATGAAAATGGCTGGACGGGCGTGAAGATCGGCGCCGAACGCCCGCTGACATTTGGACCTGAACTCATGGGCCGCCTGAAGGAAATCACGCTGGAAAACAAAGGTGTTGCCCGTTCCGGCGGTTCCTACACCTATATCGACGACATCAAGGAACGTTACCTTTCCGACATCACCAAGGACGGAAAGCTGAAACGCAAACTGAAAGTCGTCGTTGCCTGCGGCAACGGCACGGCCGGCGTTTATGCGCCTGAGGCCCTGCGCCGCATCGGCTGTGAAGTCATCGAAATGGATTGCGCGCTGGATTACACCTTCCCGCGCTACAACCCGAACCCCGAAGATCTTGAAATGCTTCATGCCATCGCGCACAAGGTGAAAGAAAGCGGCGCGGATATCGGCTTTGGCTTTGACGGCGACGGCGACCGCTGCGGCGTCATCGACAACACGGGCGATGAAATCTTCGCGGATAAGGTTGGCGTTATCCTCGCGCGCGACCTCGCCAAAATTCATAAGAACCCGACCTTCGTCGTCGATGTGAAATCCACGGGCCTGTATCACTCCGACCCGGAACTGAAGGCGCTGAACGTCACGACAGATTACTGGAAGACCGGCCATTCTTATATCAAGCGCCGCGTGAACGAACTGGGCGCGCTGGCGGGCTTTGAAAAATCCGGCCACTTCTTCCTGAACGCGCCGATCGGCCGCGGCTATGACGATGGCGTCCTCACGGCCGTCACCGTCTGCCGCATGATGGACCGCAACGAAGGAAAATCCCTTTCGGATCTGAAAGACGCGCTGCCCAAAACCTGGGGATCGCCGACCATGTCGCCCTACTGCGCGGATGACCGCAAATATCAGGTGGTTGAAGAAATCACCCAGCGTCTGCAGGCTCTGGCCGACAAAGGCGAATCCGTCATCGGCAGCAAGGTCGACTCCGTCGTTACCGTCAACGGCGTGCGCGTCACGCTCGAAGACGGCACATGGGGCCTTGTCCGCGCTTCGTCCAACAAACCGTCCCTGGTTGTCGTGGTCGAAAGCCCGGTCTCCGAAAACCGCATGCATGACATGTTTGACTTCATCGACGGCATCCTGTCCTCCTTCAAGGACATCGGTGAATACGACCAGAAAATATCCCGCAAAAAAGCGGCATAATAAAAAGGAGCCGCTTGGCTCCTTTTTCTTTTTATGGGTGAATTCGTGTTAACGGCCGTTGGACGCGACGACCCTTGGTTTGGCCGCATCGCGGGCAGTCCCCATGATTTCCTGCAACATATCGACCAAGGCGGAAATATTCTTCAGGTCTGTATGGAAATCGCGGCCATCGACATGGGCTTCGCCATTCTCGATAGTGATCAGCTTGTGCCCCTTGATGCGGATTTCAAAATCCGGTTTGTTTGTCAGCATTGCTTTTCTCTTTATGTTTTTCAAAGCAGCAGCACTCTCTCTTGGATTTAATATTAGCCCCCACTATTGAAAGAAAAAAACAAAAAACGACGGGATTCAGAACTATTTATATTGCAAAGCACAAGCTGCATTGCAATAAATTCACTAACCCTTTGCACAGTCATCAAAAACAAAGACGCCGCGGGAAATCCCCACGGCGCTTTAAAATATACGGATGCCCTGTTTTAATCGAGGTTGATGTCGTCCTTGTCGGTCAGGGCGCCTGTCGCACCGCCGACAACGCCGCCGATTACGGCACCCGTCCAGGGACTTCCGCCTGTCAGCGCACTGCCTACGGCACCCGCGCCAGCGCCGATACCGGCTCCGGACAAACCGCGCTTCGTCGGCGTATTGCCGCAAGCGCTCAAGCCAAGAATGGCGACACACGCCAATGCCGGGAATGTAATTTTTTTCATGGTCTGTACTCCTTCCTTAAGCAATCAATGAATGGCATCAAAAGAGTCGTATGGCTCTTCGGCATACTGGTGATGAAAATGCCCTGCTGCGATTTCGCGCGGCACGTTCAGCATATCGCTGTAAACATCGACAAGAATATCCTCGACACCGGCCACCTGCGGTAACTCATCGCCCTGGGGAATGCCGCAGCACAGGGAAACAATATTTTCCATTTCCTGAACATCGGCCGAATTTACATGTTTCATTGGTGTTCCTCGTCCTTGTTTCGTTTCAAAATTCTATATTTTACCAACCTCGACAGGAGGCAAAAGTTCCTGCGGCCGGAATGTAGAAAACGCCTTCGCAGGGGGACGCGAAGGCGTTTTCATAAAGGAAAAAAGCGGGTTTTTACAAGCCTGCCTTCTGCCTGTTCTATTCCTTAGTTCGCTTTGCGCGCGTCTTTTTTCGCTTCGAACTGCGCAGTCTGCTGGGTGTTCAGCTTGAAGGTGTATTTGTCCTGCACCTTGCTTAAATCCAGCGCTTCGAAGTCCAGCGCGGAGCGCTCGCCGCCCATGCCCAGGATGCTGTCGGACGTAACGATCAGGTAATCCGCATCGTCTTCGTCGAACGCAACGGTGTCAACCTTGGCCACGGCCTTGCCTTCCGCATCGACAACTTTGGAGCCGATGATTTTTTTGACGCTGTACAGCTCTGCCGGGATCGCCTTGTCATCGAAAGACTGCGCGCCTTTTACGGACGCTTCGGTCAGTTTTACAACGATATCGGCATCCGCATTGACGCCTTCGATAACATCATAATCGAAAGAAGCCAGCTTGCCGCCAAGGCCGAGAACGCCGCCATCGTTGATAATCACGCGCTCGGCGTCACCTTCTGCATCGACCAGGATGTCATTGACATCGCCGATTTCCTTGCCTTGCGGATCAAGAACCTTGGCGCCGATGATCTTGTCGGCCGTCAAACGGTTCATGACGTTGACGGAAGTCACGGCTTTTACGTCGTCATCATCGGTAAAGTATGCCTTCATTTCGGAATATTTTTCTTTGACGGCACGGCCTGCTTCATCGCTTTTTTCTTCGATTGCATTTCCGGCCTGCTTGGCTTTTTCTTCAATCGTGGCGCCCGCTTCTTGCATGTTGCGCTCAATTTTGGCGCCCGTGCTTTCGGCTTTGATCTGGGCTTCCGCTTTGGTCTCTGCGGCAAAGGCCGGGAAGGCCGCCAGCATGGCGAGGAACGAAGCGCCCATTAAGATTTTGTTCGACATGATCTTTCTCCTGTAAATTCATGAATAAATGCCTGCTCATTGTGCGGGCATACTTTAAAACGCGGTGGCAAAGTTATAGTTCCCGTCTAAAACGAGAGGACCACGAAAAATTCATGGCCCTCCCGGGTTTCTTGTGGAGCAAGAAAACTTTTCTACCGGGCGTCGGTGTTGTCGTCGATCTCGTCGCCGACTTCCTCAACCGCTTCACCGATGCTGTTACCCACTTGTTCGATCGGCGATTCCTGGCGCTGCTGGTTTTGTATGACCAGAACGCCAAGGATACCCACAAGGATCAGGGCAATAACAATTAAAAGGCCTTTGTTGTTCATGACGCGCGCTCCTTAATTTTTCGGCGGAACGGCGTCTTGGACGTTTTCGCCCGCGCGCTCAATGTCTTCACCCGCGCCGTGCACCGTGTTGGAACAGGCCGCCAGGGGTGCGGATACCAGAAGGGCCAAAATGGTTAAAATCATCGTTTTGTTCATAGCTTCCTCTCTTCTCTTATTTATGGCTTTGCTTTTCAATACATTTTGAAAATCAGACAGTAAACACGCCAAAGCGGCTTTTGTTCCGCTTTGGCATAAAAATTAATGAACCCTGTCGCCGAGCTTGTCGCCCGCGGCAAACCCGGCAAGCGCCGCCATGATAAGGGCGGCCTTTGGATTGTCGCGGATCGGCTCTTCAAATCCGTCGAGCAGGGATTTAATCGTACCTTCGACGGTATCGAGGAAATTCCCGTCCATAGCCGGCTTTTTCACGATCTTCTTACGGTTAAGATGAAGATATCCGCCCGTTGCGATCGCCGCGGAGATGGCCAGAACAACGGCGCCGGTCATGGCCGCCGCTACAGGTGTCGTGAAACTTTCCTGCAACAACGCATAACCTGCGATTGTGAAAAAGACGAAAGAGATCAAACCGACTCCGCCGGCAAGACCGTAATAGACGGCGCCAACGGATGTTTTCTTGGCCTGGCGAACAGCGGTGCCGGCCACCAGACCCTTTAACAACAACTCTCTGACCAGCGGTGACATGGGACTATCCCTTGCGGCCGAAAATCATGCTGGCCAGCATGCCGCCGACGAAAGCGATGGCAAGCGACTGGCCCGGGTTTTCACGCACTACGGAAATCAGCTCCGCATACTGGCTGCGGCCGCGTTCCTTGGCGTAATCCAGGCTTTCGGAGAGCTGCTCTTTGCCTTGCTCGTAATATTTGCGGCCTTCGACTTTAACGTCCTTAGCCAGAACGCGGGCATCGTCGCTCAGGGTGCGGGCGGCTTCCCGGGCATCGCTTTGCAATGTGGCGAGATCTTCGCGGATCGGGTTGAAATCCGCTTTGTGCTTCATCATTGCAACGTCTTTCGCGTTCGAATTGGTTGCGTCTTTTACGATTTCTTTGGCCATGGGAGGTCCTCCTTAAGTGAATGATTTGTTGCAGGGCAAACGCGCTTGCCCAGCAGGAGGTTCCAGAAGTCCTAGAAATTTAAGGAATTAGCCGTTTTTGATCTCGCCCGTGAACATATAGCCCACGCCGCGGATGGTTTTGATATAGGCCGGGGTCTTCGGATCGTCGCCCAGCTTCTTGCGCAGGCGGCCGATCTGGATATCGACGGCACGGTCGAACGAATCGTAGTCGCTTTCGCGGGTCAATTCGAACAGGCGTTCACGGCTCAGCACTTTGTTGGCGGCATCGATCAACGCCTCCAGAAGTTTGTACTCACCCGTGGTCAGATCGGCGGACGCGCCCTTGATATCGAACAATTGAAATTGTCCGCGGTCCAGAACCCAATCCCCGAATCGAACCTTGCTGCTCGCCTCTGACGCGGCGCCTGCGGCAATCGCGGCATCATTAGCGATATCGGCCGGCGCACGTTCTTCAGCACGGCGAAGCACCGCCTTGATACGGGCGGACAGTTCGCGCATCTCAAACGGTTTTGTCAGGTAATCGTCGGCCCCCATTTCCAGACAGACGATTTTTTCCGTGGTGTCGCTCTTGCCGCTGACGACAATTACAGGGATCTTCTGCATCGCGCGCAATTGCGCAAGAAGGCTGATTCCATCGGTATCGGGAAGCACGAGATCAAGCAGGATGATACTTGGCGTGTTGTTTTTCAGGACATCCATCAATTGCTGGCCGCTGCGCGCGGACAGAGTCGCATACCCTTCGCCGGAAAGATAATGGGTGACGACCGTTTGCAGGCCTTCATCATCATCTACGCTTAGTATGGTCGCCTTCGGCATCCCGCAGAATCCTTGCAATATTACCAGTCTCTAATGGTTTGATCTGATTATATAAACTGTTTGTTACAGAAAAGATACAAAGTTTTTCACAATCGAAACAGTCTCGAAAAATCTCCGTTACGTTCCCGGTCTAATCTCTAAACATGACGCAACACACAATGCAAGGAGCATACAAATGTTTACGCAAGCTGAATTGATCACGGAAATGCCGAAACTGCGTAAATTCGCAAGCAAGCTGACCCGCAATGTTTCCGAGGCGGAAGACCTTCTCCAATCCACCCTTCTTCGCGCGCTGGAGAAAAAGGATTATTTTGAGACGGGCACCGACCTGTTCAAATGGACGTCTAAAGTTATGTATAACATCTTCGTGACGGATTACCGCCGCAAGGTCAAATTCGAAACCCAGTATGATCCGGAATTCCATATCGAAAACCGTTCGGTCGATGCCGACCAGCACATCAAACTGGAAGTGAAAGTCCTTTCCAGGGCCATGGAACAGCTTTCCGCCGAACACCGCGAAATCCTGGTTATGGTCTGCGTAAAAGGCCTTCAATACCAGGAGGTGGCTGACATGCTGCACATTCCGGTCGGCACGGTTCGTTCCCGCCTGTCTCGGGCCCGCAGCCAGCTGATCTCGATGATGGAAGGCCCGGCTTCCCCGAATTTCGGCCAGAACGTCGAAGAGATGGAAGCAATCCAGTACCGCGCGGCGGCCTAAGAAACACGTTCCCCACGACCCCTACTACCAACTGACCCCAAAACTCAAGCAGCCTGGCCTTTCGGTCCAGGCTGTTTTTCTATCAGATTCAGGATCGCTTTCTTCAGGTCGGCCTCGATGATCGGCTTGGACAGGTAATCGTCCATCCCGGAATCGATGCATTTCTGTTTGTCCGCAACCAGCGCATGGGCGGTCAGGCCGATGATCGGGGTGCGCGAAAGGCTTTGCTCGTCTTCCATCTTGCGGATCGTGCGCGTGGCGGTCAGGCCGTCCATCTCCGGCATCTGAACGTCCATAAGGATCAGGTCGTAATGATTTTCCTTCCATTTCTGCACGGCCTCAAGCCCGGTATGCGCAATGTCATAGGCGCAGTTGAGACCGTTCAGGATATAGCTGAGCACGACGATATTCCCTTCGTAATCCTCGACGAGCAGGATTTTCTTTTCGTCGCTGATTGCGGCTTTAAGGCGGTCGTTCAGCTTTTGCATGCGAATGACTTCATTCATATCGACATTGCCGTCGATCGCGGTGCTCGTGAACGGCACCAGCAGGGAAAAAACGGATCCTTTGCCCGGCTCGCTCCGGACCTTGATCGTCCCGCCCATCAGTCCGGCAAGGCTGCGACTGATCGAAAGGCCGAGACCGGAGCCGCCATACCGGCGGGAAACGGACGAATCCGCCTGCCGGAACTTGTCAAAAATCGTCGGCAGCGCGTTTTCGGCGATGCCGATTCCCGTATCTTCGATATCGATGCGCAGGACATGGGCATCCGCAATCGGCTCGATCCGCGCGGTGACGGCGACATGGCCTTTTTCCGTGAACTTGATGGCGTTGCCGATGAGGTTAAGGAGAATCTGGCGCAATCTCTGCTTGTCGCCGTAAAACGCCGTGCCTTTCAGGTCGCCGTAATCGAACGAGAAATCGAGGTATTTTTCCGTCGCCTTGCCGGACGTGATGCTGATGACCTGGTCGAACAGGTCGCCCAGCGTGAATTTCTGATTGTAGAGCTCGATCTCCCCGCTCTCGATCTTGGAGAAGTCAAGAATATCGGTGATCAGTTCTTTCAATGTTTCCGTGCTGTTTTTGAGCGTGCGGACAAGCTTTTTATGGTTTTCGTCGATATAGATGTTCGACTGGCTGAAAATCTCCGCGATACCGCTGATGGCGGTCAGCGGGGTCCGGATCTCATGGCTCATATGGGCCAGGAACTCGCCCTTGGCGTGGCTGCCGGCTTCGGCACGGTCGCGCTCTTCTTTCAACTGGCGCTCGTGCTCTTTGATATAAGAGATATCTGTGTGCGCGCCGATGAAGCGCAGCGGATGTCCGTTCTCGTCGAACAAGGCCTTGCCGCGCCCGTGAATCCAGACGTCGCGGCCGTTCTTGTGCACCATGCGGTAGATCGCGGAGAATTCGGACAGGCTGCCGTTGATATAATTGTTGAACGCCTCCCAGAACTCATTTGCGTCCTCGGGATGAAGCAGCTTTTTAAACGTTTCCTCATCGCCCCGGATTTCATCATCCTCATAGCCGAGCATCGCTTTATACTGGCTGGACCAGTAAATCTGGTGCGTTTTGAAGTTCCAGTCGAAAATCCCGTCCTGCGATCCGCGGATGGCAAGACGCAAACGTTCTTCGGAATCGCGCAAAGAGGCCTCGGTCAGGCTCACGCGGGATTGCGTCTCAAGAAGGAACCAGTTGAAGATCAGGATGATGATGGAGGCGACGATCCCGCCGATCAGAAGGCTCATCTGGTAATTGTAGATACGGCTGCTGACCAGCCGTTCGCGGGATTGCAACACCTTGTATTCCTCGCTGGAGACCTCGTCCGCCAAGCGGAACAGATCGCCGCGCACCTGCACCACGTCTTCGTAATCGGACAGGGACGGCATCGCGAAATTGTCCTTGAACGTGGCGATCTTCTGGTCAAGCACATCTTTCAGTTTCAGGGAAAGATGCTCGATCTCGGTCATACGGCTCGTCTGCGCCGCATTGTTTTGTACAAGCACGCGCAGATCCGCAATCTCTTTGGACATTTGCGCCTTCTGGTCTTCATAGGCCTGCATATTGTTGTCTTTAAGAAGGACGAGATTGCGTTGCGCCGAGATCACGTTGTTTATGGTATTCACCAGCTTTTGCGTTTGCATGATGACTTTTTGCGTATGCGCGACCTTGAGGTCCGACGCCCGTATCTCGGCGGAGGTGCGCATCGTGTGATAACCCAACCCGACCACGCACAGCAGCAATACGAAGAAGAAAATGAAGAAATTCCGGACGAGAACGGGGTTTTTCATAGAATTATATCCATCATTTTCCTGCATGAAGATTTATAGAAGTCAAAACGGCGGAAAAGGTCAACGAAAAAACGGCACCCCCGAATAGAGGTGCCGTTCTTATACTTTGTTCCGATTAAACCGGCGGTGTTCTTCCACGGATCGCGCCCATAACGGCGGCGATAAGGAAAAGCACCAGGAATACGACAAAAATGATTTTTGCTATTTCAACGGCCGAAGCGGCAATACCGCCGAAGCCGAAAATGGCGGCAATGATCGCAACGACCAGAAACGCCAGGGCCCAGTTAAGCATGTTTATTCTCCTGATTTCCTGTTAAATTCATAACTATGCAAGGCCAACGTGCCGGAAAGCCGTTGGTTCCTTGCGTTTCCCCCGGGAACTTTGGTAAAAAACCGCGCGTTCTCTAAGAAAAGGCGTCTGGAGCATGGGCAAGGAAAAGATCACCGATTACGATATTCAGGCCCTCGTTGACGGTGAAGTCACGGACAATCGATATGTCGCGCTGTTTGAAGCGGTGACCAGCGATCCCGCCCTCTATAACCGCTATTTATTGTACAAAAAACAGAAAACCCTTTTAAAATCCTGGTGGAAAGACAATTAATTCTGATCCAGAGGCTGGCCCCTGCCGAATAACTTTCTATGTACGTTTCGATGTTCGCTTATTCATTCAATTTTTACCAATTCAGGAGATGTTTTCATGACTTCACGTTTTCTTCGCGTTCTCGCGCTCGGCGCGGCCCTCGGCTTCACCGCGCCTGCCTATGCCGCAGACACGTATTCGTTCGACCCCCACCATACCAGCGTGATCTGGAGCGCGACGCATTTCGGCAAATCCGCCCCGCATGGCATTTTCTCCAACATCGAAGGCACGCTGGTGCTGGACGAGGCGGCCCCGGAAAAAAGCACCGTTGAGGTAAAAATCCCGACCGGCATGATCGCCACGGGCATCGCCAAGTTCGATGACCACCTGAAAGGCGCGGACTTCTTCAATGTCGAAAAATTCCCGGACGCCACGTTCAAAAGCACGAAGGTGGAAAAAACCGGCGATAAAACCGCCAGGGTCACGGGCGACCTGACCATCCTCGGCGTGACGAAACCGGCTGTTCTGGACGTGACCTTCAATGACAAGGGACCGAACCCGATGAACAACAAGGAAACCGTGGGATTCAGCGCCACGACCACGATCAAGCGCTCCGAGTGGGGAATCAATTACGCCCTGCCGCATGTCAGCGACGATATCCCGCTGACCATCGAGGCCGAAGCCACGAAGTAATTTCGATGCTTGCATTAAAGTGACGAGAGCCGGGCACACGCCCGGCTTTTTTCATGCGAGGTGGTTGGACCGCGCGACGAAGGCCGGGTTGATGAAATTGCTCTTGGCGTTGCCATAGGTGAGGGCCTGCCCCTCAAGCGTGACGATATCGCCGCCAGCCGCCCTTAAAATGGCATGGCCTGCGGCGGTGTCCCATTCGCATGTCGGGCCGAAATTGGGATAAAGATCGGCCTTGCCCGCCGCAACGGCGCAGATTTTTAAAGAACTTCCCTGGCGGATGATCTTTTCAACCTTGTGCCCTTCCAGGTATTTGTCGGTTTCTACGGCGCCGCGGTTCTTGCTGGCCATGACGGTCAAACCGCCGTGGGATGGACGGCGCACGCGGATCGCTTTTTCCGATCCGCTTTCCTCCATCCAGCGGATCGCCCCGCCTTCCCCGTCTGTCGCGTACATCGCGCCGAGGGCCGGCGCGTAAATCACGCCCAGATGCGGCTCGCCCTCTTTCATCAGGGCGATATTGACGGTGTATTCCACGGACCCTGCGACGAATTCGCGCGTGCCGTCCAGAGGATCGATCAAAAAGAAATACTCCGCGTTCGCAACGTCCGGGCATTCACCCGCGGCCATGCATTCCTCGGCCACCATCGGCATAGCGGGGAAATGCGCGCGCAGTTCTTTTATGATATGCGCCTCGGCGCGCTTGTCGGCCTCGGTCACGGGCGACCCGTCCGGCTTCGTCTGGGAAGACATCGCCATGCCCTCTTCGAAGTAGCCCAGCGTTATTTCCCCCGCTTCGTGTGCGACGCGGCGCAATAT
>JBDHTU010000037.1:0-11057 GCA_039808805.1 Micavibrio sp. | reverse complement strand
GCACGGTAACGGCATTCACGACCGCGTCCATGATACGCGCGGCAAGGTCTTCATCGCGCATCAGAGCAGACCCGGCATAATTGTTAACGACTTTTTTAACCGGGCATCCAAAATTGATGTCGATCAAAAACGCCCCCCGGTCGGCATTGATGCGCGCGGCTTCTGCCATCAGGTCCGGCTCGCAACCGGCGATTTGCACGGCAATCGGGAATTCATCCCGGTAATTCAAAGCTGTCGCCTTCGCGCGCCGGAATTCTTCGACCATCGGGCGGCTTGCAATCATTTCCGAAAAGACCAGCCCCGCGCCGAATCGTTTCACAAGGCGCCGGAACGGAAGGTCCGTAACGCCCGACATGGGGGCCAGGAAGAAAGGCTGTTCGATGGCGATGGGTCCGAGGGTCAACGTCATAACTCTTTATATAACACAGCTTTTCCCGAGCAGGAAAATGACGGAAATCCACCATTTCTTTCTGATATTTGGAAACAGAAAGCGCTCGTTATTAACCAATTTTGAAGGCCCTACCCTTAAGATAGATATGGGGAATTTTGCGCGCAGGCCCTTTTATCCTTAACGAAGCCGGCGCCGCAGCCTGGGGCAAGATCGATGAAGGCATTTTTGACGACTGTTCTGATCGCTATAACCGTCTTTTCCAGCGCGCCGTCCGGCGCTCGGGCGGAAACGATCACGCTCGTCGCAGACACGTGGTGCCCGTATAATTGCGAACCCGGTTCTGAAAAGCCCGGCTATATGGTGGAACTCGCCGTCAAGGCTTTCGCCCGCCACGGTATAAAAGTTGAATATAAAGTCATGCCGTGGGCGCGCGCGATTGAAGATACGCGTCACGGGAAATATAGCGGCATTATCGGCGCGTACTACAGCGATGCGCCGGATTTCATCTATCCCGAAATTTCACAGGGTACATGCCAGTTTGCGTTTTATGTGCGTGCGAACGATGCGTGGATTTACACGGGTATGGCCTCTTTGCCCGGCCGCTCCCTTGGCGTTATCAACGATTATTCCTACAGCCAGGAACTTGACGCCTATATCAAAGCGCAGTCCGGCAACGAAAAAAGCATTCAGGTCGCATCGGGAGACAACGCGCTGGAAATCAATATCCGAAAACTTCTGGCAAGCCGCATCGACAGCTTTATCGAGGACAGGCAGGCAGTATCTTATACCCTGTCGCAAAGTACGGATCTGAAAGAAACTGATTTGAAAGAGGCCGGAATCCTTCCCGATGAAAGCGATGACAACGGCGCCATTTTTATCGCATTTTCTCCCAATCATCCGAATTCGGAAAAATATGCCAGGATTCTTGCCGATGAGACGGAATCCATGCGCAAAAACGGCGAGATGACGGAAATTCTTTCCCGCTACGGGATCTCTTCGCTTGAAAGGGTGTCCCCATGACAGAGCATACCCCCGCTTTTAAAATCCCATGGCACTCTTCGCTGGTTTTCCGCAGCATGCTGAGTATTTTCCTGCTGCTTTCGATTATTATCGGCGCCGCCAGCTACATCAGCATCAGCAACCAGAAGAAAGAACATGCAACCGAACTGGACAATGAAGCGACGTATATTTCCCGCATTACGACGCAGGCCGTTGCCATGCCGCTCTGGAACATCGACAACGCCCAGGTACAGCAGCAGCTTGCCTCGCTGCGCGGATCGAAAAGCATATGCGGTGCGCGGGTTCTGGACAGCCGCGGGTATGAGTTTGCCAATTCCGGCTATCCGAAAAATCTTTCCCCCAGCCAAAAAGCGTACAGTCAGGACATTCTCTATGACAATCCGCAGGTCAGCGGAAACAATATGGAGAATATAGGGAAGTTGGAACTTTGCATCAGCAATACAGAACTTGAGGCAAAACTGGATGTCGCCATCAAGATACAGCTTATTTTCTTTTCCATGATCACCGTTGCGGTTCTTGGCGCGTATTACGCCTCACTGATGATTCTGGTCGCCCCCCTTCTCCATATCCGCCACGCGATGGAAGAACTTGCAACCACGATGAAACCTATCCGCGATCCTGCGCTGACGAAAGAAAATGAAATCGGCGCACTGTCGAACAGCTTCAACAAGATGGTGATCAGCCTTTCAAAAACATACAATGCGTTGAAAATATCGCGGGAAAAAGCCGTCAAGGCCGATCATTCAAAAACAGAATTCCTTGCCAATATGAGTCATGAGCTTCGCACGCCGCTCAATATCATCATCGGCATGACCCAAATTATGGAACATGACGATATTCCCAAGGAATTCCGTGAATCCTTTTCTCTGATCAACCGTTCGTCAAACACGCTTCTGGCCATCGTCAACGATATACTCGACCTGACGAAGATTGAAGCAGGTGAAATGCGTTTGGAAAACATCACTTTTGCCCTCGGCGCAAAAATAGACCATGTCGCCAAAGCGATGGAATCGCTCGCAGGGCAAAAGGGCCTCAGCTTGACGTGCGAAAACTGGACAGGCGGCCATATCGTCATGGGAGACCCATTGCGGTTCGAGCGCGTCCTGGTCAACCTTATCGGCAATGCCATTCGCTATACCGAAAAAGGCGGGATCACCGTCAGGGCGGCAATCAAGGAAACGAATTTCAACCAGATACGTTTCACCTGCGAAATTATAGATACCGGTATCGGCATCCCCGAAGATAAGATCGACAAGATTTTCGACAAATTTTCACAGGCCGACACATCGACCACGCGCAAATATGGCGGCACAGGCCTTGGCCTTACCATCACAAAACAGCTGGTTGAAATGATGGGCGGAAAGATCGGCGTCGAAAGCAAGGAAGGCGACGGCACGACGTTCTGGATACAGATTCCCTTCGTCCTTTCGGACAAGATTATAGAATCAGTACCCAGCACACCTCAAAAAGGACATGAAGATTATCTTGTTACGAAAGTCGATGCGGCGAATGCGCGCATCCTGCTTGCAGAAGACAACGAAATCAACCGGGCGTTCATGACCAAACTTTTGCGTTCACACGGAATTGCAAGAATTCATTGCGTCGATAACGGTGCCGATGCTGTGGAGGAAATCAAAAACCGCTCATACGACCTTATCCTGATGGATTGCAACATGCCGAAGATGAGCGGCTATGATGCCGCAAGCGCGATCAGGGCGCTGCCGGATCCGGAACAAAGCACAATCCCCATCATTGCGCTGACCGCCAACGCAATGCCGGAAGACCGGGAAAAATGCCTGGCGCTTGGCATAAACGGCTATTTAAGCAAGCCTTTCCGTCTGGAAGAATTCGTTGACACGCTGTCTGCATGGATCAGGCTCGATAAAGCCGCCTAAGAACTTTTTCTATAAATCACCTTCGAAATACACCTCCCGGCGCTCCCCACGAATAAATTCAAACCCCTCGGGAACCTTTATACGGCCCATGCGTTTGTTGGCCGTTTTACGCAATTAAATCTTTGTTTTAGAAAGAATTATTGCACTATGATAATTTTTTCGATGCTTTATAGTGCCCTTTAAATATTTTCCCTAATTTCTAAGAGTCAGGTGAACAAGCATGCCCGAAAATATTTCCAACCATTATCGCCGCAACAACCAACAAAATACAAATATAAGCTTGGGTTTCCTTGTCATCCTGCTTTTTTTTGTCGGTGCGGGCATCCTTGCCTACAATAATATCAAAAATCTGCGGAACAACACGGCGCAGATCATGCGCACACATGATACGATCCTGTCGCTGTCCAGTACCCTCACACTGATGAAAGACGCAGAAACAGGCCAACGCGGATATATCCTGACCGGCGACCGGACGTACCTGGAACCATATTTGGCCGCACGCAATGACATTGCAGAAAAGCTGAAAGACGTTGAAGGATTTACGCTTAACAACAGTCCGCAACAATCCTCCTTGGCTCTTCTTCATAAGAATATCGATGCAAAATTCGAAGAAATGGACCAGACGATAGAACTGCGCCGGACGAAAGGGCTTTCGGCAGCAGTGGCCGTTGTGCGTAACGACAAAGGCAAGGTCTTGATGGATGAAATTCGTGCACGGGTTGCCGCAATGCAGGCGATTGGGTATGCGGAGCGCGCAGAGCGCATCGAAGCAATGCGGCAAGTCAACCGCCAGGCGCTGATCAGCGCGATTTTGACGAGCCTGGCCGGCATTCTTCTGGCCTCTGCCGTTGCGTATCTCCTCCAGCGCGCGGCGAATACCCGCCGCCGGGAAGACTGGCTTCATGCCGGTGAGATCGGGATAAAGACAGCGCTTCTTGGCGAGCAGAAACTGGCCCAGCTCGGTGAAAATGCCCTTGCCTTTTTCGCCTCTTATTTTGGCGCGCAGGCGGGCGTTTTCTATGTTAAAAACGGCGCGGAATACAAACGCATTGCCAGCTATGCAATTCCGGCGGGCAGCGCCGTTCCGGAAAAATTTGATCTCAAAGACGGCCTTCTCGGCCAGGCTGTCAAAGACCGTAAGGCGTTTCTTCTCAACGACGTTCCCGAAGGATATCTTTCCATTGGATCATCCCTTGGCAGCAGCAGGCCCCGCCATCTTATCGTCGCGCCTTCCAGCAATGATGACGCAGTGAACGCAGTTCTCGAACTTGGCTTTCTGCAAAAACCGGATGCAGCAGCCTTGCAACTTCTGGAAAAGGCATCCGCATCGATTGGTACAGCCGTAAAATCCGCAGAATACCGGACGCATCTGCAAAATCTTCTGGAAGAAACGCAGCGGCAGGCCGAAGAACTTCAGACCCAGAGCGAAGAACTTCGCGTGTCGAATGAAGAACTGGAAGAACAAAGCCGCGCGCTGAAAGAATCTCAGGCGCGGCTGGAACAGCAACAGGCGGAGCTGGAACAGGCAAATTCGCAGTTGGAAGAACAGGCACAACAACTTGAAATCCAGAAAAACAGCCTGGAGCGTTCCAACGCCGCCGTTGAAATCAAGGCGAAGGAACTTGAACAGGCAAGCCAGTATAAATCCAATTTCCTGGCGAATATGAGCCACGAACTACGCACGCCGCTGAACTCCTCTTTAATTCTTGCAAAGCTTCTGGCGGATAACCCGACAGGAAATCTTTCCGACGAGCAGGTAAAATTCGCGCAGACGATCCAGTCTGCAGGAAATGATCTCCTCAATCTCATCAATGATATTCTTGACCTGTCGAAAATCGAAGCCGGGCATATGGATATACAGCCGGAGACGATACGCCTGTCACGCCTGAGCGAAGACTTAAGCCGGAGTTTCCTGCCGGTCGCCCAGCAAAAAAATATCCGCTTTTCCATCAAGATCGCAGACGACTGTCCTGATACGTTTGAAAGCGACCGCCTGCGCGTCGAACAGATTTTGCGAAACCTCCTCTCCAATGCCGTCAAATTCACCGAAAAGGGCGGCGTGGAACTCAGCATAAAGCGTTCGGGCGATAAAGCCCTATCTCTGTCTGTTATCGACAGTGGTATCGGCATTTCGGCGGAACAGCAGCAGGCAATTTTTGAAGCCTTCCGCCAGGCTGACGGTTCAATCAGCCGCAAATATGGCGGCACCGGCCTCGGTCTTTCCATTTCGCGCGAGTTGACCCGCCTCCTTGGCGGCCGTATTGAAATTGCCAGCAAAACCGGTGTAGGAAGCACTTTCACGCTTACGTTGCCATTGACCTATACAGCGCAGGATAAAGGCGGTATTGCGCACTTGGTCCTGCCGGAACAGGTCCTTTCCCAACGGATAGAAAGCCGCACCGCTCTTTCCGTCGGCCTTCTCGACGACCGGGAAAAAATCAACGCCGGGGCGCGTAGCATCCTCGTGGTTGAAGACGATCCCTCCTTTGCCCGCATCGTCTATGACCTCGCCCATGAAATGGATTTTCTGTGCCTGATCGCGGCAACGGCGGAAGACGCTTTGATGATGGCACGACAGTATCTTCCCAGCGCTGTGGTTCTGGACATCGGCCTGCCGGACAATTCCGGCCTGACGGTTCTCGACCGTTTGAAACGCCACCCTCAGACGCGGCATATTCCCATCCACGTGGTTTCCGCGCACGACCATGCGCAGACCGCGATGACGCTGGGTGCGATCGGCTATATGAATAAGCCGATCAAGCGCGATGAGCTTTCTTCCGTGCTTAAAAACCTCGAAAAACGCTTCTCACAAACCATGCGGCGCGTGCTCTTGGTGGAAGACGACGAAGTTCAGCGCGACAGCGTCAAACATCTCCTTGCCCATAAAGACGTCGAAATCGTCGATGTCGGCACAGCGGCCGCATGCCTAGAAAAGTTGAAAGACGGCACGTTTGATTGCATGATTATGGATCTCAACCTGCCGGATGCCAGCGGCTATACATTGCTGGAAACCTTGAGCTGCGAAGACGCCTATTCTTTCCCTCCCGTCATCGTGTATACGGGACGGGACCTTACCGCAGATGAGGAACAAGAACTCCGCCGCTACTCGAAGTCCATTATCATCAAGGGCGCAAAATCGCCCGAACGCCTGCTTGATGAGGTCACTTTGTTCCTGCACCAGGTGATATCCGATCTTCCGGCAGAGCATCAGAAAATGCTTCAAAAGGCCCGCAACCGGGATTCCGCGCTGGAAAACCGCAAAATCCTCGTCGTCGAAGACGATATGCGGAACGTTTATTCCCTGACCAACGTGCTGGAGCCGCACGGCGTAACCGTCACCGTAGCGCGCAACGGGGTTGAAGCGCTCCAGACACTCGAAGCCACGCAGAAAGACCCGGCGAACAGCATCGACCTCGTCCTGATGGATGTTATGATGCCGGAAATGGACGGCCTGACCGCCACGCGGGAAATCCGCAAACGCCGGGATTGGAAAAAATTGCCGATTATCATGCTGACCGCAAAGGCGATGAAAGACGACCAGGAACGCTGCCTGAATGCCGGCGCCAACGATTATATGGCAAAACCGCTGGATGTGGAGAAACTTTTGTCCCTCGTGCGCGTTTGGATGCCGAGGTAATGCGTGCCGCACAGAACTGCCGATATTGAAATCCGCCTGCTTCTGGAAGCCATCTTCCAGAAATTCCACTATGATTTTCGCGGATATTCCATGGCCTCCGTACGGCGCAGGCTCAGCCAGGCGCGGATTCATTTTTCTTGCGAAAATTATTCACAATTGCAGGACCGCGTCCTGCATGAACCCGATATGCTCGCCAAGCTTTTATCCTTCCTGACCGTACAGGTCAGTGAAATGTTCCGCGACCCGCATTATTTCAAAACCATCCGCGAACAGGTCGTTCCGCATCTTAAAACCTACCCTTCCCTGAAAGTCTGGATCGCGGGAAGCAGTACGGGCGAGGAACTTTATTCCTTTGCCATCCTCTTCCGCGAAGAAGGGCTGTTCGACCGCACGATTTTTTATGCGACCGATATCAACCAGGACGCGCTTCAAAAAGCAGAGGCCGGTGTTTATAACGCCGACAGGCTGCAACTCTTCAGCGAAAACTATCAAAATGCAGGGGGACGCGCGTCCCTTGCGGATTATTACACGGCGCATTATGGCTCCGCGCGCTTCGACCAAACATTGCGTTCCCGTACAGTTTTCTCCGACCACAGCCTGGTGACCGATGCCGTGTTTGCCGAAACGCAATTCGTATCTTGCCGGAACGTGCTGATTTATTTCGACCGGGAATTGCAAAACAGGGCTATCGGCCTTTTTAAAGATTCCCTGTCCCGGCGCGGTTTTCTCGGCCTCGGCGCAAAAGAAACGCTCCGCTTTACGGACCATGCTGACAGCTTCACTGAATTCTCGCGCAACGACCGCATCTACCAGAAATGCGGGGATGCATGAGCCTTCCCAAAGCCGTTGTGATCGGCGCTTCCGCCGGATGCATGGAAGCGCTTTCCTCTATCCTGCCGGAACTCCCGGCGGACTTTCCAATCCCCATTATGATTGTGGTGCATCTTCCTCCCGGTAAGAACAGCATTATCGCCGACCTGCTCCAGGCAAAATGCGCCATTGCTGTGCGTGAAGCGGAAGACAAGGAGTATCTGGAGCCTGGAACGGCCTACATCGCCCCTCCTGACTACCATATGCTGGTTGAAGATGAACACAGCGTTGCCCTGTCGACGGAAGAGGAAGTGCTTTTCTCACGCCCCTCTATCGACGTTACATTCGAATCCGCTGCGATGGTGTACGGGAAAAACCTGATTGGAATTATTCTTACCGGTGCAAACAATGACGGCGCGGCGGGCCTCGCGATCATACAGAAATATGGCGGCGTCTGCCTTATCCAGGACCCGAAAGATGCCTTTTCACCGATGATGCCCGAATATGCGATGAAGTCATGCCCGAACGCGGACATTATGTCGCTGACGGAAATTTCCGCCTACCTTGTAGGAATTGGCCTCCAGATAAAAAGAGCGGCCCGCGCTTAACTTTTCTTTTCCGCGCCGGCGCGGCGGCCATGGGTCGAGGCATAAATGGATTGCAGCTTCTCGCTCATCTTCTCA
Source organism: Micavibrio sp. (assembly GCA_039808805.1). Lineage (GTDB taxonomy): Bacteria > Pseudomonadota > Alphaproteobacteria > Micavibrionales > Micavibrionaceae > Micavibrio_A. Next base: position 2,621 of record JBDHTU010000037.1, on the reverse strand, counting down.
ACATCGCTGTCGTCCAGATTCATAGAAGAAGAAAGCTGCGCCAGCGCCGCCCTGGCATCACTGCTGCCACCATCTGCCGCAACCTTGTACCACATCAGCGCCTGTTCCGGCTTCGCCGCACCGCCGACCAGACCGTTCTCATAGATCAGGCCCAGATTATACGCGGCTTCCACAACGCCTTGGTTGGCGGAAGATTCGAAAAACGCGGCGGCCAGCGGCGCATCATAGGACGTGCCGATCCCTTCGATATGCGCGATGCCGAGATTATATTGCGCTTCGGGATGGCCTAGTTTTGCCGCCTCGCGGTACCAGTAAAGCGCGCGGTCAAGATCGCGGTCAACGCCCAGCCCCTGATGATAGAGAACACCGAGGTTATAACTGGCATTGGCAACCTTGGCGCCCGCAGCTTCGCGGAACCATTGCGCCGCTTTATCAAAATTCTGCGTCACACCGCCGCGGCCCGCCGTGTAGATAGCGGCCAGATCGTGCTGCGCTTCCGGAACTCCAGCAAAGGCTTGCGATTCGAGTTTTTGAATCGGTGCTGGCAAGGACGTATCCGGCTGCATACGTTCGGCCAGCGGGCGCGGCCCGGTTTCCTTGGCAACGAGATTGGAGATTTGGGGGTCTTGCGCAAACGCTTTCGCGTCCAGCCCGGCCAACGGGTTATAGGGGCCCGTTTGCACAGGTTTCGTATCTGCCGCAGGCTGCGCTGGAATATCGAGTTCCTGCCCTACGGCGGGTGCAATTTCATTCAGTTGCGCTGCAAGTTCATCCGGGTTTTCTTCCAGCGCCGCCATCAACTGTTCATCCGATGCATCGAGCGCCGCCTGCGCGGCCGGTGTCTGTTCCGGAATATCGGCGGCCGTGTTCGGCGCTGCGGCTTCCAGCGGCGTCAGGGTCGGCTCTTCCGCCGTTTCCGCTGGCGGCAGGGCCAATGCACCGGCTGCGGGTGCTTGCTCGCTAACCGGCTCCCACTTATTCTGCTTGAGGTCGAGGCGCGCAATGCCGCCGTTTTCCAGCACGGCGATAGACGGAATATCCGGCTGCTGCACCTGATTGATCGCCCAACCGAGCAGCAATGCCGCCACAATCATGGAGGCCATACCCACGCCCTGCATGCGGAACGATTTACGCCACCACGGCATATCGTCCGCGATCTCCGGCTTGTCGCCATAGGCGGCAATCTGCGGCAATCCTTGCGCTCCGGCGCTTTGGTCCGTCAACAGAACCAGCGCGCGCGCCTTAAGCGTATCTTGCGTTTCCGTGAGGATTTCTTCCATCCGCTCCACCTTGCGGAGCATACGCGTTTTGTCTTGACCGATTTTTTCCATCTGGCGGTCCAGACGTGCCTGTTGCGACACGGCTTCGTCTATGCGGCTCGTCATGCCTGCCTGAAATTCTTCAGTATTTTTGATCCGGCTGTCGAGCAGGTTCTGCCCCGCCGCCGCCTGCACCAGTTTACTCTCCGCTTCTTTCAATGCGCGTTCGAAACGTACCTGCCGCTGCGTGATTTCGCCGTCGATTGCATCGCGGCTTTTGATTTTGCTTTCCAGCGCCTGATACGCCTTTTCGCTGCGCTCTGCTTTATCTTCCAGTTCGTTGAGCGATTTCCGGTATTCGCGCAGTTCAGCCAAAAGTTCATAGCGTTCGGCTTCAGAGCGTTTCAGCTTGTCGCTGATCTGTGCCAGGGTGCGGATAATTTCCATGGCGCGTGAATTCTGCGGCGCGGCGGGAAGACCGGCGCCCGGACCTTCCGGGCGATATTCGTCCTGCGGCGGTCTAACCACATGTACCCGGTCTGGTGTGCGTCCCTGTTTCATACGCTGGTCCCCTTTATGTCCGTGAATAGGGGAAATATAGCGATTTTGTATAATCTGACCAAGAAAATTATGGAACCTGTCCACAAGCCCTAAAAACGGCCTTTTTCACGATTTTGCAACGGCTTAAAATGGCCCTTGCATCGAACGACGATCTCCTATAGTTTCCCGATCCGTTCCGGTCTTCTCGAAGGCCTGTTGGGGCGTCGCCAAGCGGTAAGGCAGCGGTTTTTGGTACCGCCATTCGGAGGTTCGATCCCTCCCGCCCCAGCCATCTAGTCACCTGTTTGACACGCGGTGAGAGAATATCCCCGAAAAGCCCCACATTCCGCGCCCTTTTGGGCCATACCCATTTCCGACACGCGCTGAGAATTTAGATTCTGAAGCTGAAATAGCCATTTCTCTCAGATGGCATTTTTTTCGCGTGTCGGAATGTTGGAATTTAGGCGGCTATGAGAATATCGAAGGTTCTGAAGATGGCGGTGCCAACGTAGGACTGAGAACAGTTTTCCCGTAATGCGATCTCTTTTATCGCCATGCCGGCAAAATGCTCATCCCGCCAGATGAACCCTTGGATCAGCTTTTTAAGTTCAGGGGATGGCAGATCGAAAATATCAGATTTGCTTTTTTCCGGTGCTATGACCAATGCCCCTTTTTTAGCGCGCCGGGTGGTATATGGAACTAGAATGCTCACAGTAGATTTATCATCGGTGGAATTAATTTTTACTTTAGCGGCATCAGACAATAGGACTAATAACGCATCCATCTTAATCTTAATTTCCAATGTGTCAGGCTTAACCGTAA
>JBDHTU010000036.1:0-11324 GCA_039808805.1 Micavibrio sp. | reverse complement strand
GGCTGTCCTTGGCCTTTTGCGCGAACAGGTTTAGAATTGTTTAAGCCTATTCGGGCATTCTAATATTTTTAACCAATCCAGGTCCGAAGACCATGTCAGACGTCACGGTTCAGAATGAACCGGCCATGAAGGCGGAGAGCGCATCTCCGCCAGCGCCCGCAGGATCCGCGCCGGTTGCGACAGCGGCGGCGTCGGGCGTTCCCGCATCGTCGCCGGACCCATCCCTGCCCGCCGGCAAGAGCACCTATTCCGGCGATTGCGTATTCAACGACAGCATCACGGTCTTTGCGGGCAACCCGTTGCCGGTCTATGACAAGGGGCCGGTGAAAGCCTATGCCGCGCGCGGAACGGACAAGGCGCCGTCCAATTTGTTCGCGATGATCTGCGAGGATCATTTGACACCGCGGAGCAGCAAGGCATCCAACTATGCGGCGATCCTGAATCCGTCGCTTGTGCGGCTTGTGGCGTCCGGTCCTATCGACTGGGCGCCCGCGGGCAAGCAGAAATACTGTTTCGTTTATGAGAATTCTCTGGGCAACCCGTTGATGCGGGACGACATCCACGGCACAGGCGGCCTGCGCCCCGAAGTGGTTTTGAACGGCGTCATCAAGCCGTTTATCAGCGTGCTTCAGGATATGCGCGACAAGGACATCGTCCACGGCAATATTCGCGCATCGAACATCTTCGATGGCGGCAACAGAAGTCTTGAGCGCTGCGTGTTCGGCGAATGCCTTTCTCTTCCCGTATCTTACAACCAGCCGTCGATTTATGAACCGATCGACCGCGCGCTGGCAAGCCCGGCGGGCCGGGGAACGGGCACGATACAGGACGATATTTATTCCTTCGGCGTCGCGATTGCGATGCTGATGCGTCACAGCGATCCTGTCGAGGGACTGAGTGACGATGAAATCGTCGTCCGCAAGATGGAGGACGGCAGTTATAACACGCTGGTGGGCCGCGACCGTTTCAGCGGTGCGATTCTTGAGCTGCTGCGCGGCACGCTGCACGACGATGACCGGCAGCGCTGGACCATCGACGACATCCTCGTCTGGGCGGACGGGCGGCGCCTCAGCCCCAAGCAGGCAACGCGCCGGTCCAAGGCGGCGCGGCCGATCGTCCTGAACGGTGAAAAATATATCCGCCCGGAACTGCTCGCACGGGATCTTCATAAAAACGCTCCCGAAGCGCGGCAACTGATCGAGAACGGGGAGATGGAACAGTGGCTGATCCGCGCGCTGGAAGACAAGGCCGCGATTGCGCGCTATGAGACGGCGCTGAAACAGGCCGAAGACAGCGGCAAGGGCAGCAGTTATGCCGAACAGTTGATCACGCGCGTTGGAATCGCGCTTCACCCCGAAGGGCCGATCCGGTACAAGAACATCAACGTATTTCCCGACGGCGTCGGCGTCGCGCTGGTTGAAGCCTATTTGATGAAACGGGATATTCAATCTTATATAGATTTCTTCCTGCATTATTTCATCACGCAGTGGATAGACGCGCAGAGCCAGACTGTGCCGGATGTGGGAAACCTTGTCAGCCGGTTCGACGGTGCGCGCGCGTATCTGCGCCAGAAGAATATAGGGTCCGGCCTGGAAAAGTGCCTGTATGCCATGAATACGGAAGTGCATTGCCTGTCCGATAAGCTGGCGAAATTCCATGTGCGTTCGCCCGAAGACATGATGCAGGCATTTGAAAAAATATCGCGCCAGCCGGGACGCCCGGCTATGTTTTTCGACCGGCATATCATCGCCTTCCTTTCGGTCAAGGACCGTAAGAACATCGACCCGTATACTCACGAACTTGGGCAGCCGGAGCCGTATAAACGCATTCTCGGTGAAATGCGCACGCTGGCAACGATTCAAAAAAGATCGCAAATGCAGGCGTTTCCAGGCATCGCGGGCTGGATCGTCGACAATCTTTCCCCCGTGTACGAACGCTTTCACGACCGCGAACTGCGCGAAGATTTGCGCAAAAAGGTGGACCGCATCAAAGACAGCGGCGATCTGGCCAGGCTTGTCGTGTTGTTCGACAACCCGATCACGTACCAGGAAGACAATATCGGTTTCCGCCGCGCGATGCGCGACTATCATGATTTGGAGCAGGAGAACGGCGATATCCATCGCCAGTTGCGCGACGAATCTTCCATTGGCAAGGATACGGGACGCCAGGTCGCTGCAGTTGTATCGGGCATTCTGGCCGGCATCATCATTCTTGCCACGGCCTTCACCATGTTCGGCGGCGGCGCCCCACCGTTTTAGGATCATCAGCCATGGCCAAGAAAAAGAAAAAAAAGAATTTCGGCTGGAAGGGGCAAGTCCTTCTGATCGTCATGATCATGGTCTGCGTGCTGTTCCACTCGCTCGCGCTGATCCTCGCCATCGGCATGATACCGACGATCGTCGCCGCCATCGTCGACCGGACCGACGGGCGTTTGCGGGCAATGACCGTGGGATGCATCAATTTCGCGGGATGCGCGCCGTTCATGATCGAGGTTTTCAAGCACGGCAACAGCCTGGATACGGCCGTGACCTATATCCTTCAGCCGCGGACCATCGTCGTGATGTATTTCGCAGCCGCCATGGGATACCTGATCGATTGGGCGATGACGGGCATCGTGTCTTCCATCATGGTGCAGAAAACCAAGGGCAGGCTCAAGGATATCGACAAGGAGCAAAAGGCTCTGATCGAACGCTGGGGGCCGGAAGTGACAGGCGACATACCGCTCGATGAATATGGTTTTGCCAAAGAAACCATGGCCAGGGCCGAAGAACAGCCGTCTTAAAGCTTTGTTAATGGGCGCGGACCTATACTGAAGATTGTGAAAAGCATGTGCGTCCTTAAAATGGCCGGCATGCTTTTCGCGTATTTCGGGGTTTGGGATAATTTTATTCAAATAAGAACAAATTTATGCGGAGTCTGTTCAAATATTGGGGTAGGGACGAAAAGGGGGCGGCGGCGATTGAATTCGCAGTCGTGTCGTTCCCTGTTATCTTCCTGACCTTCGGGATTATCGAACTGGCGTTGATGTTTACAACGCAGGGGCTTTTGCATCAGGCGGCGTTTTCCGCCTCGCGCATGATCCGCACGGGGGAGCTTCAGCAGGCAGGCGGCGGCGGACAGGAAGCGATGTTCCGGGATGCCGTGTGCGATTTTGCAAAGGCGCTTATCCCCTGCGCACAGATTCAGTTCCAGGTGGAAGCCGTCCCGTCCTTCAGCGATGCCGAAGATATGCCGCCGGAATTCGATGAAGACGGTAACATGCAGAATACGGGTTTCGATCCCGGCGCGGAGAATGACGTGGTTTTGATCCGCGTTGCCTATAATTACCCCGTGATGACGCCGTTGATGCAGCCTATCCTGGCAAATCACGGCAGCACGCGGACGATGTTTGCCACCGTGGTCATGCGCACGGAACCGTACCAATAGGATGCCTGGAATGCTTGTTGTAAAAAAAATCTCCGCGCAGCGCAGGCTTTTCATCCGGTGGGTGAAAGAAGAAGCCGCCATGGCCTACACGGAGGCAGCGCTTCTGATGCCGTTGATCGTCACGCTGTTGATGGGAGTTTATGACATAGGGCAGGGCATTACCACCAACCAGAAAATCATCAGTTCGTCGCAGATCATGGGGGATTTGATCGCGCGCGACCGCTCCATCACCATGGCGGGATTGGAAGATATCATCACGGCGGGCGAACTTGCGCTCCAGCCTTATGATACCGCCCCGATGGGATATGATATTGTCAGCATCGGATTCGATGAAGACGGCGACCCGGAAATCTTGTGGCGCGTCACGGAAAATACGGACCCGAACGACGATGCCGTGGAGAGCACCAAAGGATTGGGCGAGGAGGGGGACGGACTGATGATCGTCACCACCACGTATCGTTACACGCCGTTTTTCTCCCACTTTATTACCAGCGATATCAACATGAGAGAGGTCGCGTTCCTGCATGGCCGCAAGAGCGCAACCATAGTCTGCGCCGATTGTCCGGCGGGTTAGGAGGGGCCATGAACGTATTTCATCCCATTCGTCACTATGCAACGCATGGAAAAGGGGCGGTCGCCATCTGGTTCGGCTTTACGCTCCCGCTGATCGTCAGTTCGGTCGGCGTGTCCGTCGATCTGGGGCAATCTTTCCTCGTGCATGAAAGGCTTTCGCGTTCGCTCGATGCGGCGGCGCTGGCGGCGGCATCCTATCCGTCGGAAGATCCGCAGGAAATCGAAGAGCGGGTCAATCAATTCATCGAGGCGAACTATCCGCCGGACAAGGTCGGGTTTACCACGGATGTGACGGTGGAAAACCATGCGGATACGCTCTACGTCAACGCCTATGCGCGGCTGAATACGACGTTTTCCCGCGTGGTCGGCAAAGAATACATCGATGTCTATGCCGAAGCCGAGGTCACCAAGGAGGTCAAATCGATCGAGGTCGTCCTCGTGATGGACGTCACGGGGTCCATGAACACGAAAACGGGCGGTAAGACGCGTATCCAAAGCTTGAAAGACGCTTCGAACCTGTTCCTCGATACGATGTTCGACCGCGTGAAAGACAAAAAGCGCATCAAGATCGGCCTTGTGCCGTTCAGCGCGTCCGTCAATGTCGGTCCGTACGGCACGGGCAAAACCCTGACCGGCGCAAATTACGGCCCTTCGTTCATCAGCCCGATGACGAAACCTTATTTCAATCCCAATTCCAAAACGAACCCGAGCGCAACAGAAAAGAAAAGATGGTGGGGATGCATCCTGGAGGGGCCGACACCCACGGACACGCAAGATCATGACGGCCCGTGGGAGCAATACCGGTATTGCCGCAATTCGTCCGAACAGGTGAAATGCGATGCGACGGATGCGAACGCCAACGCGAATATCGGCTGTACCAAATCCATCGTCACGCCGATGACCAACAACAAGACGGATCTCGCCAATTCCGTCAACGCCATGGTCGCGGAAGGCAGCACCTATATCAACGTCGGCCTTGTCTGGGGCGAGCGCATGATCTCACCGGAATTTCCATTTGAGGAAGGCGCGCCGTGGAACGATGAGGACTGGAAAAAAGCCATCGTCCTGATGACGGACGGGGTGAACGAGCCGAGCGGCTATTACTCCGCTTACGGGCTTACTTCCACCGCGGGGATTACGGCGACGAAATTGAACAACCGCCTGCTGGATGTGTGTGACGATCTGAAAGACAAAAACGTGTTGCTCTATACCATCACGTTCGACAAAGGCGTGAACGCAGCCACCAAAAACCTGTTCAAGCAATGTGCGACGCAGCCAAGCATGTGGTATGACGCGCCGGACAGCAAAACATTGGAGCAGGTCTATATGACCATCGCCAAAGAACTGGCAAACCTTCACCTTTCGAAATAAATGCCGCAAAAGCGGAGCGCAGTTAAAACAGGGATTACGCAAGTAATCCCTGTTTTTAATTGTGTATTATAACCTTGTTTTTGGGCACATTGATTCTGTTAAATTGAATGAATTCAAGTAATATACTGGCCTCTTTCAAATAAATATTTGTATATATAAAGTAATAGATAAATAAATCAATTTGTATAAAAATTTATATAAATTATTTTCATTGTAAAAATGCATTTTTTTATGACTATTAAGACCTTTGGCATAGTAAAAGCCGCTTTTTTAACCACTTTTTAAAAACTTATGATATATTCTTGTAGATAAGGGTAGGGGCTCGATGTTCTATCGCGGCTCAAGAAATAAAAATGAAAAGCTTGAAACTAGTTGGAAACCAAACGAAGGAGAGACTTTCCATGCTGACCAAATTGCTTGCACTGAAAAATGCTTATGTGAAAAACGAATCCGGCGCGACCGCCATCGAATACGGCCTGATCGCCGCCGGCATCGCCGTGGCCATTTCCGTGGTCGTATTCCTGCTCGGCGACCAGGTTGAAGCCACGTTCCAATCCGTTCTGACGGCTCTGGGCGGCTAATCCAGATATATTCTGCAAAGGCCCGCCGGGACATTGTGGCTGGCGGGCCTTTCTCTTAAAAACCTTCCCGAAGATATCCCCCAAGCAAAAAGGTAATCCGGCCATGCTGTTGTTTCTGGTGGTATTCTGTCTGCTTGTCGCGGTCGGCTTCGGGATCGCGTCCGCCATTTCCGATTTCAAATCCATGACCATCCCGAATATTTATGCCGCCGGCATCGCGATTGCGTTCGTGCCGGCTTTTGCCGCAGATGCGATGACCGGGAACGGGATGGAATTTTTTGCCTCATGGCAGTCCCATCTTCTGGCCGCCATCATCATTTTCGCGGCCACATTCGCCCTGTTCAGTTTCAAGGTGATGGGCGCGGGGGATTCCAAGATGTGCAGCGCCGTCGCGCTCTGGTGCGGGCTTTCGGGCCTTGCGCCGTTCCTGTTTTATATGGCGATTGTCGGCGCGATGCTGGGCCTGGCGACCAAGATGCTCAACAACAAGACGATGGTGGAGAACGCGCCTGCGGGTAGCTGGATCGGCCGTTCGCAGGCCGGGGAAATGGGTGTGCCCTATGGCATCGCCATCTGCCTTGGCGCGATCATTGCATTCTACCAGCTCGGCTATTTCTCCCCGGAGAAAATGATGATGCTGGCAAATTATACGGAAAACCTGTCCGCGGAGTGATCCGTGAGGCGGGAACAAGAAAATGTGCAGGGTACCCGTTTTAAGGTTTCTTAACCATGAAACGGTAGGTTTAGGGAGAGTATCTTCTTTTCTGTGTAACTTCTCGCCTTGATTTTCAATCCTGCACGAACGTCCGGCCCTTAAAAACAGGCCGCGGCTTTGGCAAAGGGAGTCTAGACCATGAACAAGAATGTGATGATCGTACTGGCCGGCGGATTCGTGGTTGCCATCCTGGTGGCCGTGCTGGTTCAGGCATCGCTTGGCGGGAAGAAAACGGACGATACGGGCCCGCGCACGGAAGTTCTGGTCGCGGCCAGGGATTTATCGATCGGCACCGAATTGAAACCGGGCGATTTGAAATGGCAGGCCTGGCCGGGAAGCGCGTTCAGCGGCGCGATCGTGCGTAAAAAGGAAGAACCCGCCGATGAGGCCCTGACCGGAAAGCTGATCGCCAAGGTATCTTCGGGACAGCCGGTTCTCTCCAGCTATATTTTCAAGGAAGGCAAAGGAAACATCGTCGCGGCAACGCTCGGTAAGGGTATGCGCGCGGTTGCGATTCCCGTAAAGGCCGACACGATGGCGGGCGGGTTCGTGACGCCGGGCGATTATGTCGACGTGATCCTGAGCTATGAAGTTGAAACCGACAGCCGCGATAATCCGTCTGTGTCTTCGCTTGTCAGCAAGGATGCATCCGAAACCATCCTGCGCAATATCAAGGTTCTGGCCGTTGACCAGGAATCCGCGCGTGAAGGCGAAGAGGCGAAAATCGCCCGCACCGTGACGCTGGAAGTATCTTCAAACGATGCAGAAAAAATCGCTCTCGCTACGAAGATGGGCGATTTGACGCTGGCGCTGCGCGGGATCGGCGACGTCGATCCGCCGCAGCAAAGCAGCGCCACAACCGATGTGCAGGTTGGAAAAGTTTTGCGTGATGTTGCCGTCCTGAATGGCGGCGGCGCCGGCGCGTCCGGAACGGTGCGCGTCTATAACGGCACGGTCATGCAGGAAGTCCGCACGCGCAGCAGCGGCGGCACCGTATTGTCAGAAGAGAAGGCCGCAGAACCGGCCGCCGTGGAAGAAGAGACGCACGGCGCCACTGAAGGGGGAGAACAATAATGGGGTTTATATTCAAGCGATTTGCGGTTTTTTTAGCTGCCGTCCTGATGCTCGGCGCATATCCGCTTGGCACGGCGCTGGCGGAAAAAGGTGATCTTGCCGCCAAAGCGAAAGACCCGCTTGTCAACATCATGCTCGGCAAGGCGGAAATGGTATCGCTGGACGGCGATATCTCTGATGTGCTGGTGGCCAACCCGTCCATCGTCGATGTCATGGCCGTGAAATCCAACCAGCTTTATCTCGTCGGCAGCGCGCTGGGCGATACCAACCTGATGGTTCTGGATTCCGAAGGCAATGTCCTGCGCCGCATCAACGTGCACGTACAGATGGATACCGAGAAACTGGAAGACATGATTGCCGAACTCTATCCGCAGGAGACCGTTAAAATCCAGGCGTTGACCGACCAGCTGGTGCTGACCGGGAACGTGTCCACCCCGTCGGTTTCCAACAGCATTGCCAACCTCGTTGCGCAGTACGCCGCCGAAATTCAGGGCGGGCAGGGGTCCGGCAACATCGACGATGTCGTAACGAATATGCTCAGCGTCGCCGGCGAACAGCAGGTTATGCTGAAAGTAAAAATCGTCGAAGCGTCCCGCGCCGCGCTGAAAGACCTTGGTCTTGAAACCCGCGCAGGGGACGGCACCAGCACCATCGGCGCCGTGGGCGGAACGATTGCGTCCGCCGTCGGCCTCGGCCTGACCGCGCCGCAGCAACTTGGCGTTCTTGCGCTTAACTACAGCTCCGGCAGCTTTGGCCCGCTGAGCTTTATCGCCCGCGCATTGGAAGAGGAAGGCATCGTCAACACGCTGGCCGAACCGAACCTGACCGCGATTTCAGGCGAGCAGGCCGGCTTCCTTGCGGGCGGCGAAGTGCCGATCCCGACGGAAATCGACCGGAACGGCAACCTCGTCTATGAATTCCGCCCGTTCGGTGTTTCGCTCAACTTCCGCCCGACGGTGATGAGCGCGAACCGCATCAGCATGGAAATGACGACCGAAGTATCCAGCGCGTCGTATGATGAAAACCTGCAATTGCAGGGCATCACGGTGCCGACCTTCAACGTCCGCCGCGCCGATACGACGGTGGAGTTGCCGAGCGGGGGCACGCTGATGATCGCAGGCCTTCTGCAATCAGACACGACATCGAACCTGACCAGCATTCCGGGCGTCAACAAAGTTCCGGTGGTGGGCGATCTTTTGAAATCCGATTCCTTCCAGCGCAACGAAAGCGAACTGGTTGTGATCATCACGCCGTACCTGGTGCGCCCGTTCGCGCAGAACCAGGCCGCGCCGGAACCGATGAAAACGTCCGCCGCGAACATGGGCGAGATTCCACGCCTGAGCATGGATGACCTGGGCGAGTTGCCGGGTGAAGACCAGCACCGGATGGCGCAGGCGCCTCGCGCCCCGGCACAGCAGAAAATGGCCCCGCCCGCCGGTCTTTCGCAACAGGCGATGATGGCAGGAGCGCCGGTGGAGGAACATCCCGCCGCGCCGGAGCGCCAGAAGAGCGCTCTGACACGGACGTTCGAAAGCAATATCAACCGCACATTCAATTCAAAGAAGGCCGACAACGTGATGAAAGATTCCGGCAGCTTCGGCTACATCATGGATTAAGGAGATGACGATGAAGAAAACAATAGCCTTGGGCGCTCTGCTTCTTTCCGCCTCGCTTACCGCCGCCTGCGGCCGCCAGAGCACGCCGTCGATGATGAACACGACGTTGCCGCGCGTCAGCCATGAAACGACGATGGACCAGATGCCGGTTGCCAATGTCACGGAAGGGTATATCGCGCGCATTGCGAACAATTATGAGCGGTACGGTACGACAAAGCTGCGCCTGTCGCTTGCCTATGACCCGGCGTCCAAGAAATACGACGCGATGAAAGCGTTCAAGGATCTGGCGAAATATAAAGAGCAGCTCAAATCCTTCGGCGTTCACGGCGTCGAGGCGGAAACCATTAAATCCAGCGGCGCGGAGCCGACCCTGATGGTTTCCTACGACAGCGCCAGGGCGCTGGCACCGGAAGGATGCCGCAACATGCCGGGGTTCGATGACGGGCTGACCACCACGGAAATCGCGGATTACCGTTTCGGCTGCTCCGTCGATTCCATGCTGGCGCAGCAGATTTACCGCCCGACCGATCTTTACGGCCGCGGGGATACCGATCTGGGTGACGGCCGCCGCGCCGCCAACAGCGTTGAATATTACCGCCGCGTCGACCAGGAAGAAGCCGAAGGCGAGATTGTGCGTATTCAGCGCACTGACATTCAAGGGGAATAGGCAGTCCAGGGAGTATCGATACGCGTGAACACTGAAACTTCCATTCTTTTGCCGGGGGCCGCGGTCGACCTGTTCCTGAAGGACAGGGCGACGATCGAGGCCGCGCGCGCGCTGGCGGATGACTGGCGTTTTGCCCGCGTGAAAATCACCGTGCACGAAGGCGACGTCGAAACCGCCATCCGCGCCTACACGCAATCATCGTCGCCCGATATCATCATGGTGGAAACCGATACGACGGGCGAGAGCTTTATCGGAAGGCTTGGCGAACTTTCTGGGAACTGCAACGCGGGCACCAGCGCCATCGTCATCGGCCCGGTCAACGACGTCAACCTTTACCGCAGCCTGACCGCCATGGGCGTGAGCGATTACTTGGTTTTCCCGGTGCCGCAGGACACGCTCGGCGAAGTCATCGCGCAAACCTTGATTGAAAAACTCGGTGCCTCGGGCAGCCGCCTGATCGCCGTCGTCGGCGCGAAGGGTGGGGTCGGCGCTTCCGCCATCGCGCAGGCGATCGGCTGGACCTCCGCAGAGATGCTGGAGCAGAAAACGATTTTGCTGGATGGGGCGGGCGCGTGGTCTTCTTTGGGCGTCGGTCTTGGGTTCGAGCCCGTTGCCAGCACCGCCGAAGTGGTCAAAGCCGCCGCTGTCAAGGATTCGGATTCCCTGCGCCGCATGATCAACCAGGTATCCGATCGATTCTTTGCGCTGGCGACAGGGACGGAGCCGATGCTGGAAACGTCCGCGCAGATCTCGCAGTTCGAAGAAGTCATCAACATGGCCGTGGGATCGTATCCCGTCGTCATTGTCGATTTGTCCGCCGCGGTGCCTTCCTTGAAAAAAATGGTCCTGACGCGCGCGCATGAAACGATCGTGGTATCGACGCCGACGCTGTCATCGCTGCGCCTTGCGCGTTCCCTGATGCAGGAAATCAAAAAGCTGCATGGCGGACAGGGGCAGAACATTGACCTCGTCATCAATATGCAGGGGCTGGCCCCCGGCAAGGAAGTGGCGAAGGGCGATATCAAGGCCGCGCTGGAAGTGGAACCGGCCGCGTCGCTGCCGTTCGATCCGAAGCTGTTCGTCGGCGCAGAGAATGAAGGCCGGAAAATTTCCAGCGACAAGGCGGGACAGGAAATCGTGCAAAAACTTTTGCCGCTGATCCAGAAGATCGTCAACAAATCCGGCGCGGTTTCCACGGCTGCGGCAAAAGATGATGGGCTTCTGGGCGGCTTGCTCGGCAAACTCAAGGCCGGGAAGTAAGGGGGCGCCATGTTCGGAAAAAAACAGGATGGTGCTTCGCT
>JBDHTU010000035.1:0-11365 GCA_039808805.1 Micavibrio sp. | reverse complement strand
CTGCATTATGCCGAATTGTTGCGCGCGGCCGGGGTCGACAGGGTCTGGAGCTTTGAGCCGCACTCCCGCGACGGCGTGGATCATTATAAAAAAGTCTTCGGCAAGAAAAGAGCGCAATTCATCAATATGGGCGACTTCTTCGCCGATACGATCCGCCAGGAAAACTCGCTCGTCAACGGCGACGTTTTGCTCGTCATGGCGGGCTCCCCGGACGGCATGAACAAGCCGGACGATTACGGCATGGCCCGCGCGCGCAGCTTCGGCGAAGCGCTGTTCCGTGACACACCGCTCAAGCAATACGGGAGCAAAAAAGATTTCCGCAAGCGGCCCTATATGTTTGGTATTCATAAGGAGCGCATCAATTCCAAGGAAACGCGCATCGTGGATTTCCACGGCGACGTCGCGGGGAGAACCTGCTTTATCATCGATGACATCATCAGCGGCGGCAGCACGACGTTGCTTGCGGCCGAGGAACTGAAAAAACGCGGCGCGAAAGAGGTGATCGCCATCGCCACCCATGGCGTCCTGGTCAACGGCGCAGCGGAAAAGCTTGTCAAATCACGCTATATAGACGGCATCATGCTGACCGATACGATCCCGGGCGTTCTTGAAAAACTCCAGGAAAACGGGCTTTTCGATCACAAGAAGATGAAGGTGGAAACCACCGCTCAAATCGTTACCGATATCATCGGCAGAAATTTCGATCCCGATAAAAAACTGGTCAGACGATACATGCCAACCGAAGGCGGGCTTTTGATGCCCGGTTCTGCGCCTACGCCGCAAGTCGGTTGAAACAGTACCGCGCCTGTTCGCGGAACAGGGCTTCCTGCCGCCGCAGTTCGCGCAAGTAAAACACCGCCAGCCACATCATCACAATCTCATCGCGGCCGTTCTTTTTCACCATCGCCGCCAGTTGCGCCATGTTGTAAATCGCCAGCCGTTCCTTGTCGCGCGCGGCCTCTTTCGCCGTCCGCTCTGCCGCGCGTGTTTCTTCGATCAGCGCAACCGCGCGTTTTTGCATCGCCTTGTCGGCGCGCAATTCCATGTACCGCGTCTGCACGGCGCACCATGCCGAATCTTCCAAAATCGCAGCCATGTCAGTCATGCAATCCATGCCGAACTCGCGCATTGCATTGCGGCGCTGTTCCTTTGCATCCAAGTATTGCTTGTTCAGGTCGCCCAAAAGCCCGTCGAGGATCAGGAAGGCATCGAACTCGCTCAATACAGCCCTGGCGGGGGCAGGATGGCAACGGTCCAGCCCTTCGCTGACCCGGTGCATGATCTCCTGTAACGGCTTTGCTTCGGCCATGAAAAACCCCGAACCTGTTTAATTCGGGGCCATTCTACATAAAAAGGATTAGGGCTTTGTTAAAACGAAAAACGCTTTTATTCCAATCCGATAGCGGATTTATACAGTTCCAGAAGTTCCTCTTCTTCCTCGCGCTTTTGCTTGTCCATCTTACGCAGGCGGATAATCTTGCGCATGGTTTTGGTATCGAACCCAACGCCCTTGGCTTCGGCCATGATGTCCTTGATGTCTTCGGCAAGGCCGGCCTTTTCTTCTTCCAGGCGTTCGACGCGCTCGATAAAGGCTTTCAACCGCTGGCCGGATACGCCCTGCGTATCGTTCGCCGTATTGTCCTGCTGATCGCGGAAATCCGCCACTTGTGTCTGGGCCATAAGTCTACGCCTCTTCTCTGCTGCTCATAATAAGGATGTGAAGGCCCATTTATAGGCAAAGGGCGGCAGCACCGTAAAGAAGCTCCGCAAAACTATCCCCGTGGATATTTTCCTAGATCTTGCGCGGCGGCAGGATCTGCCAGATTTCGATCTTCACAGCGTTGGGGTCGGCCGCATCTTTCACGCGGGTAAACTGCGCACGGAGCAGGACACGGCGATTTTGCGGCGGTGTATCGGAACGGTAGGTTTCCATCTGGCGCGGAATGAAGCTGATCGTCACCGGCACCTCGAACAGCCATTTATACGCGCCGCCGTAAACGCCGCTGCTGAGTTCCAGCGGCTCCTGCTCCGTGAAGGCGCCGGACTGCAGGTCATTCTGCCGCAACGTCGGCTCGAACGCCGTGCTGGTCAGGAATTGCTGGTACTGCTGAAAACCGGACGGCGTGAAATATTGCTGCATCTGGCCGGAATTGTAGGTGAAGTTATTTTTGTCGAAGCTCAGCGCCTCGGCCACGATCTCCGTCAGGCGGAAGGCGATTTCCCGCCCGCTGAAATTCTGGACCGCAAGGTCCGTGCCTGTCGGCTCCTGCGCCGCCAGCGTACCTTCGGCATGGCCGGTGCTTCCGAACGGCGCCTTCATGCCTTCCGGCGGCAGGTTGTATCGCTCCAGGTGAAAGGCGAACACGAACACGCCGACAAACATCAGCAGGGCCGCGACCATGCTTATGCGGAACATGCTTTTGGTCATAAAAGATCGGAACACGAAGACACTCCGGTTGAACGGTCCGATTATTCTAAGCGGTTTTCAGCCGCCCGACAATCTTTCCAAGGCTTAAAACATTCGCAATCCGCCGGTCAATGAACCCTGCCGTTTCGGCATGCCCCTGCGATACGTCCGTTAACCAGAATAATACGCTGGACCCCAGAACCCCGCACAGCAGCGCCCGCTTGCTATACCGGTTGTAATCCGTGCTGGCATCCCCCGCCCAGCCCCAGATGGCATCCGCCGTCTTCCAAAGCAGCTTAGCTCCCTCATACTTGCGCACGGGCCGCGCCCAGAATGCGACCGCCAGCCGCTCCGCTTCTTTGTGAGATGCAAGAGCATCTAGCCGCGTGCGAACGGCCAGCGCGACTTTTTCACGGATTTTTTCCGGTACAGGTTTCGTTTTGGCCAGCCGGTCCAGCATCCGCCGGTCGGCCCAGCCCGAAAAATGCACCAGCGCATCACGCACGCCGTTTGGGAAAACGGATTTGACCATGGCGGGGGAATACCCAGCCGAAGCCGCCGCGTTTTCAAGGCAGGCTACGGTCCACCCGTCAAACGGCACGCCCGGCAGCGCCGCCTCGACAATCGCGTCCTTGATCTCCAGATTGGCGGTTTTCATGCGCTTCACTATAGGCCCGTCTTGTCAAAAGTACAGGGCAGAAAACGCTGGACTTTTTGCCCCTGAGCCTCAATTCTCTGGCCATGGCGGACAAAAAAGAACAGGCCTCCCTGGGGGGGCGCATCGTGCGGTATGGACGCGTCGGCGGCGCGATGGCGGGCCTTGCCGCGCGCGTCGCAGGTGAACGCTATCTGGGCATTAAGATCGAACGGGCGGATCATGCACGCCAGTTGACCGAAGCGCTGGGAAACCTCAAAGGACCGTTGATGAAGGTCGGGCAGATTCTTGCGACCATTCCCGAAGCCCTGCCCGCGGAATACGCCCGCGATTTTCAACAACTCCAATCCAACGCCCCGCCGATGGGATGGCCGTTCGTCAAGCGCCGGATGAAAAGCGAACTGGGCGCGGATTGGGAAAAACGGTTCAAGCTATTCGAACATGAAGCCGCCGCCGCCGCCAGCCTCGGCCAGGTGCACCGGGCCGTGACGCCGGACGGGCGCGATGTCGCCTGCAAACTGCAATATCCGGACATGCAGTCCGCCATTTCCGCGGACCTGAACCAGCTTAAGATCATCTTCTCGATTTACGAGCGGTACGATTCCGCGATCCAGACGAAACATATTCACGAAGAGCTTGCCGCGCGTCTTTACGAAGAACTGGATTACGAACTGGAAGCAAAGCATTGCCGCCTGTATGCGCATATGCTGCGCGATGAAAAAGGCGTCCATGTACCCGAAGTGGTGCCGGAACTTTCGACAAAACGCCTTTTGACCAGCACGTGGCTGGACGGCGAAAAAATCCTGAACTTTGTCGATGCGCATCCCGATGAACGCAACGAGCTGGCGATGAACATGTTCCGCGCCTGGTACGTGCCGCTCTATTACTACGGCATCATCCACGGCGATCCGCATCTGGGCAATTACACGGTGCGCAAAGATCGTTCCATCAACCTGCTCGATTTCGGCTGCATCCGCGTGTTCGCGCCCAAATTCGTCGGCGGCGTGATCGACCTGTATCATTCGCTGATGGAAAACGATGTTGCGCGGTCCGTTCACGCCTATGAAACATGGGGTTTCAAAAATCTGTCGAAAGACCAGATCGACACGCTCAATATCTGGGCAAGGTTCTTGTATGCACCGTTGATGGAAGACCGCGTGCGGCCGATTGGCGAAGTCACCAACGGCGTGTTCGGCCGCGAAATCGCCCAGAAAGTTCACGAAAAACTGCGGGAAGCCAGCAAGACGAACGGCGGCGTCACCGTACCGCGCGAATTCGTCTTCATGGACCGCGCGGCGCTGGGCCTCGGCTCGGTCTTCCTCCACCTGAAAGCGGAAATCAACTGGTATCGCGTTTTCAATGAGCTGATCGAAGGGTTCGATCTTGATGCATTGCAAAAACGGCAGCGCGGCATATTAAACGAATTCGATATTCCGCAGGCTGTGTTAAAATAGATCCATGCGGATCAGAACCGCCACAGAACAGGATTTGCCCATCTTAAAATCTGTCGAGGAATCGGCGGCAAAGGCCTTTATCGGGTCCGCCGTCGGTGAAGTGGCAGACCGCACCGTCGATCCCGCCCTGCTGGAAAAACTGGTACGGGACAAAACATTGTGGGTCGCCGTGGATGACCGCAACATCCCTGTCGGCTTTGCCGCCTGCTATCCGTTCGGCGGATTCTTTTATCTGCATGAAATTTCCGTGGCCAGCGAGCAACAGGGCAAAGGCATCGGCCGGCGCCTGATGCAGGTGCTGGAAGATTACGCGATAAATCATGACTACCCCTATATCGGGCTTGTCACATTTCGCGACATACGCTGGAACGGGCCGTTTTATAAAAGCCTCGGTTACCGCGAAATCGCGCCGGATCTCTACAGCGGCCTGCACAACAAATACAAGGACGATATCCGCCACGGACATGATGCGGATTTGCGCTGTGTCATGATCAAGGTGCTGGAGGATTAAAAATCGACCTTGTTGAGCGGCATGATGCCGCTGCGCATCCCTTCTATATACTGAATGATCGAACGGCCCATCTCTCGGGACGGCGTGCTGACGTAATCGACATCTTTCTTGCGGAAAAAATGCACTTCCTCGTCGTTGTGCGCGCGAACCAGGACACGGATATTGGGTTTCAGCTTGCGCGCCTTTTCCACGATCCGCCCGCCTTCGAAGGAATCCGCAACGGCCACGACAATGGCGGCGGCCTTGTCGATCGCCGCGTGTTTCAAGGTTTCCCTGTGGGTGGCATCGCCCGTGATGGCGTGATAACCGAGTTCGCGCAGCATCTCCACCCGCTCGCGGTTGGCGTCGATGATGACCAGTTCGATATCCGCATCGAGGATATTGTCGCATACCTCGCGCCCGATCCGGCCGTAACCGACCACGATAACCAGGTCCTTGTGAAGTTGTTTTTCTTCCTCCGGCTCCATATGCGAAATATTGGTCTCCCGCAGGTCGAGCATGCGCGACAGGCGCGGGTGACGGCTGGCCCAGTTGTGAATGCCCTGCACGCCATGGAACATCAACGGGTTCAGCGCGATGGAAACGATGGCCCCGGCGAGGATCAGATCGCGGCCCTCTTCGGGAAGAATGCCGTACATGACGCCGAGCGCGGCGAGGATGAAGGAAAATTCCCCGATCTGCGCAAGTCCTGCGGAGACCAGGAGCCCGGTCTTGAGCGGATAGCCGAACAGCATCACGATCAAAAACGCCACGACTGATTTTCCGACTGTGATGATCAGGACGACCAAAAGGACACTCAAGGGTTCTTCGATCAGGGTGCGGTAATCGAACAGCATGCCGACCGCGACAAAGAACAGAACGGCAAACGCGTCCTGAAACGGCAGGGCCCGGTCCGCGACTTCGTGGTTCATGTCGGATTCACGGATCATCATCCCGGCGAAGAACGCGCCGAGCGCGAAGGATACGCCGAACAGTTTCGATGCGCCGTAGGCAACGCCGACGGCGACCGCGAATACGGCGAGCGTGAACAGTTCGCGGGACCCGGTACGCGCCACAAGGCGCAATATCCATGGCAGGATGCGCTTGCCGCCGATCAGCATGACCGCAACGAACAGGCCGATTTTTACCGTGGCGATGGCGAGCAGCATCAGCGGCGTATGGTTGGTCGCCTCGCCGTCCATCGTTTCCCCCGCCAGCGCGGGAATCAGGACCAGCGCCAAAATCATCGCAAGGTCTTCGACGATCAGCCAGCCGATGGCGATCTGCCCGTTGGTGGATTCGATCAGGCTATGTTCTTCCAGCGCGCGCAGCAGCACAACCGTACTGGCCACCGAAAGCGCGAGACCGAACAACATCCCGCTGGGTAGGGACCAGCCCCACCAATAAGACAGCGCCGTTCCCATCGCCATAGCGCTGGCAATCTGCGCAATCGCGCCGGGAATGGCGATCCGTTTCACTTCCATCAAATCTTTTAAGGAAAAATGCAGGCCTACGCCGAACATCAGGAGAACGATACCGATTTCAGCCAACTCGTTGGCGATTTCAAGGTTGCCCTCGAACCCCGGCGTGTCCGGGCCGATCAGGATCCCTGCCAGTAGATAGCCGACGATCGGCGGAATGCGAAGGCGCGAGGCCACGAGTCCCAGCAGGAACGCCAGGGACAGGCCGACAGCGATTGTCGATACGAGGGGTAGGTCATGCGGCACTGGCCTTAAATCTCCCTTTTCTTACATACTATTATCGTATCATGGGAGTTCCGGTAAAGCGCGAATAATCGATACGAATTTTAAGAACGATTTACTTTTTGATAACCAGATTTTGTCAATCACTTGGCAAAGGCCAATAGAAATTATAAAAAATGCAAAAAATGGCGCAACCGATGAGATTCGAACTCATGACCTCTTCCTTCGGAGGGAAGCGCTCTATCCAGCTGAGCTACGGCTGCCTGCTTGCACGTGCCGCTGTTTGTAACAAGCAGTCCTGATTCTGTCCAACGAATTATGCTTATGAGGACCGAAAGCCCGGGTTTTCCGCCCATCAGACCGCACGGGTCAGGTTTAAGAAAACATCCTCAAGATCGCTCTGGTCGGTGGTGAGATCGGCAATGCCGAGCCCTGCCGACTGGACGCGGTCGATCAAGGCGCCCGCGCTGATTTCCTTGGTCGAATACCGCACGCGCAGTGTGCGGGGGTCTTCAAGGCTCGCGCTCAATCCCGCCAGTTGGACCGGCACACCGTCGATTTCACGGTCGAGCGTAAAACGGATTTCCTTGTTGTCGAGCCGCGCGACCAGCGTGCGCTTGTCTTCGTTCACGATGATGCGGCCGTGATTGATAATGGCGATGGAATCGCACAACTCCTCCGCCTCTTCCAGGTAATGCGTGGTCAGAAGGATCGTCACGCCGCGCTTGTTGAGCATCCGCACCCGCTCCCACAACATCTGGCGCAGTTCCACATCCACGCCCGCCGTGGGCTCGTCCAGCACGAGGATCGGCGGCGTATGCACCAAAGCCTTTGCCAGCAGCAGGCGGCGTTTCATCCCGCCGGAGAGAGAGCGGGTATACGCGTCCGCCTTGTCCTTCAGCCCGACGAGGTCCAGCAGTTCGAGACTTTTACGTTCATTCTTTGGAACACCATACATCCCGGCCTGAATGTCCAGGATGCGGCGCGGAGAGAAAAACGGGTCGTAATTGATTTCCTGCGGCACGATGCCGATGGCCGCCTTGGCGTTCTGCGGCTCTTGGTCGATGTCGCGGTCCCAGATTTTGACCGTGCCGGACGTTTTGACCACCAGCCCCGCCATGATGTTGATCATCGTCGATTTGCCCGCGCCGTTGGGGCCGAGCAGGCCGAAAATCGAGCCTTTGGGGATGTTCAGACTGACATCGTTCAGGGCCGTCTTCTCCCCCGCCTTGCCGGACGCGGCATAGGTCTTGGTCAGGTTGGTAATCTCGATGGCGCTGCCGGTCATGCTTTATCTTTCATATCTGAACTCTCCGTCCCCGTTCAGATATGTGGCGAAACTGCCGCCGGTCAACCACGCATCCGCAGCCGCATCGCCCTTCATCTGTGCGTCCCAATAGGCGAGCGAGGATATCTTGATCAGCCGCTCATGCAGTTCCCGGTTCGGGTTCTGGCCCAGCTTGCCGCGGCTGCCGTTGTAAATCATATGGTCGCCGCGGTTGAGGATCAGCAGGTATTTTTCCGCCTCAGACTGGTCGTAAACCTCCAGCCGCCGTTGATATTCAAACCCCTCGACCGGGGAAGAATCGTCCGTTCCCGTCATGTGGAACAACGGGCGCGTGATCGTTCCGTACACATCGAACGGCAGGACGCCCGTGATGCGGAATTCCGGAATAGGGGAATACAGCATGCCGCATTTGAATCGCGGATCGGCGTAATCCTGCAAAATACCGTGCTCATCGGGAAAACGCTGCCCCATCAAAACCTGCGTGGTGAGCGAGCCCAGCGAATGTCCTGACATGGCGATGTTGTTCAAATCCACCTGCGCGCGAACCTGCGGGTGATTTTGTTCCAGCCAGCCTTCAAGGTTGTCGAGCACGAACGGCACATCCGCAAACCGCGCGATGGTGGCGGACCGCGGAATCGGCGTTGCGCGGATCACGTCCCACGCATGGCCGGGCTTGCCTTCCCACAGGCTGCTGTCCGTGCCGGCATGCTGCACATGCAGGACGATATAGCCGTTCGAGGCCATATAGCGGGAGATGAACGATGCGCCGTCGATGCTGCCGCCCAGCCCGTGACTCCAGACGATCAGCGGCACATTCCGCAAAGACGCGTCATCGGGATAATAAAGCTTCAGGTTGATAGGACGGTTGCCGCGTATGGAATCGACAATCCCGCCGCGCACCATGCGCACGGGATGCCGCTCACTCTCCGGCGCAACGCCCTCGCGCCAGAACATGGTTATTTCTTCCGGAATTTATCGAGGCTAACAACTTCGCCCGTTTTCTTTTCCGTGTCGGACCCGCCGCCGGTCGGCGTCGTATCGTCGTCGCCCGGATCGGGGAAGTCGTCGGCCTCCTCGCTCATCGGCTGGAACTGCAGCGCGAAGTTGACGGACGGGTCGGCAAAAATCGTGATGGCGGCCAGCGGTATTTCCAGCGGCTCCAGCATATTGTTGAAAGACAGCGTGATGCCCATCTTTTCATCGTCAACCGTCAGGTTGAAAAACTGGTACTGCAGGACGATGGTCATCTCACCGGGATACCGGTCGCGCAGGTAGCTCGGGATTTTTACACCCGGATAATCCGTCATGAACGTAATGTAGAAATGATGGTCGCCGGGAAGTTCTCCGGCTTCGATGACTTCTTCCAGGGCTTCGCGCACGACGCCGCGCAGGGCGGATTCTACCATTCGGTCGTAACGCAGCGTATCTTCTTCGTCGGTCATGGTCCTATTGGTCGCAAGATCGGGGTGGAAAATCAAGAGGTTCATTGAAAAGAATTCGGCCCCGTTCCGAATCCCGCACTGAGACTCGCATTTGCGCAGTGGTTTTTCCAGAAGTTTTGGCGATGCGGACGGTTTTTCCTGCCGGAAAATTACGGCAGCGGCGGAAGTGCGCCGCTTCCCCCCGTAACCGCCTGTGGAAGACTGGTTTCCTGCCGCGCCTTGCTGAAATCGGACCGCGCCTTGAATTCCTGCGCCAGTTGCATCGTCTCCTGAACTTTTCCGTAATTTCTCATCTCAAGGTAGAGTTTTGAGAGCGCCGCATAATACTCGCCCGCCTCGGGCGTGGTGAAATAAAACCGCGCCGCCGGCTCCAGCACCGAAAGCTGCTCGCTCAGGGGGCGCCCCTCTTTTTTATACAGAGCCGCCAGCGCCAGGCGCGCGCCAAGATGCATGGGGTCGAGACGCAGCGCGGTTTTATATTCCGCCTCGCCGTCCGGTGCACCTGCCGGAACCACACCGGGAGGAACCAGTTCCTGCACGCGTCCCAGGTAATAATGCGCGGTGCCGCTGCGCGGGTTCAACGCCAGCACGCGATGCATATAGCCCGCCACTTGTTCGTACAAAGCCTTCACTTCTGCATCGTTCGCGAATTTTCCGGCCTTGTGCTGAAGAATTGTCATAGGCACGTTGACCGCGAACAAATAGGCCCGCACGTTCATATCCATCGACACGCGGCTCGCGCGGTTGATGTTTTCCTGGAAGCAGTCCTTGCTGCGTTCCTGCGCGGGCGTCAGGCACATCATCTCTCCCGCGAACAAATTGTCCCTCGCCCGGCCTGCATAATATTCTCCGGCAACGATGCTCAGGAGAATCCAGCCGATCATGACAAACGGCAGCGCCACCAGCGCCTTGCCGACGCCTGCTGGCACCGTGTTCATCGTACAGGTCTGCGCGGTTTCTCCAAGAACGCGGCCGCTTACCCTGAACCACAGCGAAAGCATCAGGCCGGACAGAAGCAAAAGGCACGGCGTATAAAAATTGAAATTCACATGCGCATGCAATGTCATCGCCGCAAAGCCGCAGAACAGGCTGCACAGCAAAATCCGGTCCTTCGGTTGCGGCGCGGCTTTTATCGCCCGCATCATGCGAAGAGCTATTGCAATCCCGGCAGCATAGAACAGCAGCGGACCGAAAAGCCCCAGTTCCGCCCAGAATTGCAGAGGGTCGCTATGCGCCATGTAGTTCGCATCGCGCACCTCATAGGATCTGTATTCCGGATAATACTGCGAATAGGTGCCGATGCCGGTGCCCAGCAGCGGGCGGTCCCCGATCATCGCCATCGTCGATTCCCACAAATACATCCGCTGCCCGCCCGCATCCGGTTTCGGCGCCTCCAGCCCCTTTTCAATCCGCCCGCCAAGATCGAATCTTTTTTCAGCGCCTGTCAGGGTCAGGGCATAATACCCGGCGGTGAGCGCGAAAATAACCGCAAGGATCACGGCCCGCGCCTTTACCTGGGGCCAGAGCATCGCACACAACAAAAGGAAGGCAGGCAAAAGCGCAAGGGCCGACCCGCGGGAGACGGTAGATATAATGCCGCACAAAAGCAGCGTACACAGACCGGCGGCCATGATGCGCGTCGGCCCCGCAGGCGCCGCCAGAAGCCAGCCCAGCGCGCAAAACAGGCCGAGGGAGAACAGCGCGCCAAGAGAAGAAGGGTCTGAAAGCGGGTGCCGCGCCTGCCCCATGAAGTAAGCGTTTAAAAAGAAAAACTGGATGATCGCCCACAAGGACAGCACAGCGAAAAGCACGCCGAGCGCGATGGCGACGATCCAGAAAAACGGATCGCTCCCGCGCAGGACGCCCGTAAAAAACGCCAGCGGGAAAAGGCTGAACAGGCACAGGCCGACGATGCTTGCCGGCTTG
>JBDHTU010000034.1:0-11667 GCA_039808805.1 Micavibrio sp. | reverse complement strand
TGGGTTGCACGCAGCAGGCGCGCGAAAACTTCTTCATTGCTGTACGGAATGACGGCGACCTCGTCCCAGCCTGCACGCAGGCTGATTTTTTCAGGCGTTGCGGAAACCGTATAGTTTTCCGCCATAGGAAGATGGCCCGGCAGCACGATTACCATGCTGTCACCCTGCCCCATTAAAAAATCACAACGGTCGAACACGAAACGTACCCCTTCACACACACGGTAGAGCGTCTCAAAAGCCCTGTTCAGGCCTCCTCACTCTAACCATCCCATCTTAATATTTTATGAAAAAATTGGGAAAAATCTCAAATTTGCGGTGTTTTTGTCGCTTTATCGTACGGTTTGAACCGCAGGCTCAAGTCCTTGAAAGGCCAGACCAATTGCTCCCGGAACGTCGGGGGCATCTGCTGGGTTATGCCGATCTTCACCGGCGGGCGGCGTTTCGAATCGATGAAATGGGTACGAAAAATCAGGTCCCAGACCATCAGGTTCTCCCCATAATTCTTATTTCCCTCCCGCAGGACCTTGGAATGGTGCCAGCGGTGCAGTTCGGGCGTGTTGAAAATATAGGACAGCGGCCAGGCGAAGTTCATCTGCACATTGCAATGCGTCAGGACGCCGATATAGGCCGTGATCGCGGACAGCCACAGGACAACCTCCAGCGGCGCGCCGAGCGCGATCAATGCGCCTGTGCCGAGAAGGATACTTTTTAGAGAGTCGATAAAGTGAAAGCGGCCCGTGTTGACGATCCAGAGCTTGGTCACCGAATGATGCACGGCATGAAACCGCCAGAGCGGATGGAATTCATGGGCCAGCCTGTGCGCCCAGTAGAGGCCGAATTCCGCCGTGAGCATGCCGAGAACCACCTGCGCCGCAAGCGGCCAGTCCCGCGGCCAGATGCCGTAACCCTCGTCCGTCAGGGGGGTGATCAGCGTGGTCAGGCCGAACACGCCCGCAAACGCCACCAGCGCCTGGACCACGCCCTTGGACAGCAGCGTATGGGCAAGGTCCGGGATCAGTTGCCCATCGCTCTCCCGCCATTTCAGCTCATGCGGAAAAAACCGCTCCAGCAGGAACAGGCTCACGATCAGGGACAGGTAGATCAGGTTGAACGCCAGGATCGGGTGGGTGGATTCAAACCCGAACACGGTCGCCGCCACGCAGGCCGTGAGCAACAGCGGCCACCAGAGATAAGACAGGAAATGTATGGCTTTGCTTGTCATGCGCATCCCCCTTTTGGTATTCTATTTTATATCTAAAAAGAACGGGCGAAGCGCGCAAGGAAAGAAAGCCGTGGATGGGCTTTAAATCCCGCTTGAGAGATATAGCCCGTTTGCGCAAGACTGGGGCCAAGCGTATTCCCCGGTTTGTTGTTTTGTCGGCGTTTTCTTACCATAAAAGTATAAGCCTCCGGGTTGGATTGCGTCCTTGATGGATTTTTCGATTACGAATGGTTTGACGGACCCCCTCCACGCCCTGCGGCAATCCCGGGCGGCGCAGGCCTATGTCCCGAGCCCTAGACCCAAAACGCAGGATGAGACCGGCGAAAACCTGCCCGCCCTTCTCCCGCAATCCCGCGGCAAGCAGGCCGGCACCCAGCTTTTGAGCGAAAACCGTGAAGACATGAATGGCGGCGGCTACCGCCTGACCCGCACCTATGAAAAGGAAGACGGCCGCACCTTTACCAAGGTCGAGGAATTCGCCCTGACCGAGCGCGGGTCGCGCCGCACCGTGGTCCAGCAGAATCCTTCGGGCTCCCTCACCCGGTATGAAGAGGTGCTGGACCGCGAAGGCGGCGGCAATTTCCGCCGCACCCAGCGGTTTCAGGACGGGAACGGCGACGTTTCCACCGCCATCACCACCGGTTACAAGGTGACGGATGCGTTCGTTTTGACAGGCGGGCAATCTTATCAGCCCGCGCCCCCGGTTTCCGCCCCTTTCGCAACATCCCGCGGCACACAGCTTGATCTTCAGGCGTAGCCGTCTCATATTGTCATCCTGAAAGAGCCGCAGGCGATTGAAGGATCTCAAAGATTCTTCGCTGCGCTCAGAATGACAGCGAAAGGACTCTCCATGCTCAAAGGTAAAACAGCCATCGTCACCGGATCGACCAGCGGCATCGGACAGGGCATGGCGTTCGCGCTGGCCCAGGCAGGATGCAACGTGATGCTCAACGGCCTTGGCGACGCCGCCGCGATCGAGGCCGAGCGCGCGAAGATGGAAAAAGACACCGGATCGAAAATCGCGTTCAACGGCGCGGACATGACCAAACCGGAGCAGATCGAGGCGATGATCAAGGAAACCAAGGCAAAGTTCGGCAGCGTCGATATCATCGTCAACAATGCGGGCGTCCAGCACGTCGCCCCGGTCGATGAATTCCCGCCGGAAAAATGGGACCAGATCATTGCGATCAACCTCACCTCCGCCTTTCACATGACGCGCTTTGCCGTACCGCACATGAAAGAGGCAGGCTGGGGCCGCATCGTCAACCTTGCCTCCGCGCATGCCCTGGTCGCCTCCCCGTTCAAGAGCGCCTATGTCGCGGCCAAGCACGGGCTTGCGGGCCTGACGAAAACCGTGGCGCTGGAACTGGCGGAAAAAAACATCACCTGCAACGCCATCTGCCCCGGCTACGTCAAGACGCCGCTGGTGGACAAGCAGATCGGCGACCAGGCCAAGGCGCGCGGCATTTCCGAAGAAGACGTGGTGAAGAACGTTATTCTCGGCGCGCAGCCGACCAAGAAATTCACCACCGTGGAGGATGTCGGCGCGCTGTGCGTTTTCCTGTGTTCGGATTCCGCGAAAAACATCACCGGCGCCATCCTGCCCATCGACGGCGGCTGGACGGCGGCGTAATCCCCCTCTCCCTGTCATCCTGAAGAAGCGCTAGCGACCGAAGGATCTCATGGGATCCTTTGCTACGCTCAGGATGACAAAATGGCTAAAGAGAAAAAAACAAAAGAAAAGCAAATTAACATCGCCCTTCAGGGCGGCGGGGCGCACGGCGCGCTGGCATGGGGCATTCTGGATGCCCTGCTGGAAGACGGGCGCATCGAGGTCGAGGGATTTTCCGCGAGCAGCGCCGGCACGATGAACGCGCTGGCGTTCGCGCAGGGCCTTTCCGAAGGCGGACGAGACGGCGCACGCAAAAAGCTGGAAGAATTCTGGTGGGAAGTATCGAAAGCGGGGGCGATTTTCTCCCCCGTGCACGGCAACCCGCTGGAACGTTTTTTCGGCCTCGGTTCCGGTGAAAATCCTTACGCCTATTTTATGTTTGATACGATGACGCGGCTGTTTTCGCCGTATCAGTTCAACCCTCTCGACCTGAACCCGCTCAAAGACGTGATCAACCGCGTGATCGATTTCGAAAAAGTGCGCGCCTGCGACAAGATGAAACTGTTCATCAGCGCGACCAACGTGCGCACCGGGAAGGTCAAAGTCTTCCGCAAGGAGGAAGTCACCATCGATGTCGCCCTGGCATCATCCTGCCTGCCGTTTCTGTTCAAGGCGGTGGAGATCGGCGGCGAATATTATTGGGACGGCGGCTATACGGGCAACCCCGCGCTTTACCCCCTGTTCTACCAGACGCAAACGCGCGATGTCGTGATCATCCATTTAAACCCGCTTTACCGCGAGGAAATACCAACGACGGCGCCCGCGATCATGAACCGCATCAACGAGATTTCGTTCAACGACTCTCTCCTCAAGGAACTGCGCGCTGTCGCCTTCGTCAAAAAACTGATCGAACACGACATGATCAAGGACGAATACAAATCTATGTACAAGGACGTGCTCGTCCACTCCGTGCGCGCCGACGACATGATGAAAGAATTTTCCATCACGTCCAAATTCGACACGGATTGGGATTTCCTGACGGGGCTGCGCGACACGGGCCGCGAGGGCATGAAAATCTGGCTGGACCAGCATTGGGACAATCTGGGTGAAAGAGCCAGCGTCAACCTGCACGAAGAATTTCTGAACGACAAAGGCATCGACAAGCATTTCTTTTCGGAAAAGCATATCAACGGCCACAAGAAAAAGAAAACCGCCCGGTAAGGCGGTTTTTCAATCTTTTAAATCCTTCCCGTCAGCACAAGGATCAGCAAAACCACGACGACCAGCGTCAGCCCGCCCGAAGGGTAATAACCCCAGTTCCTGCTGTGCGGCCACGTCGGCAGCGCGCCGACCAGCATCAGAATAAGAATAATCAATAAAATTGTGCCTATGCTCATCTCTCTCACCTTTTAAAGGGTTATTTGAGAGACAAACGCGGACAAACGGAAAACGGTTCCCGTTACCCGGGAAGCGTCAGGCCCAGCCCTTCGGTATAGACCCGTTTGACGATGTCCAGCCCCGCCTCCGGCGTGGCGGGCGCCCATTCGGTCAGGCAGCAGCTCGCCAGCGGCATCGCGGCGCGCAGTTTTTGCAGGATATCCAGAAGGCGGTCCAGGGACAGGCCGTCCGGTTCCGGCACATGGACATGCGGAAACGCTTTTTCATCCATCACATCGCAATCCACATGAAGATACACATGCGTCATGCCATGTTTTTTGAAATGCGCGACAACAGCCTCCAGCGGCGCGTCGGATCCCATCACCTCGCGCGCGCTGAACCGGGGGATATTGTATTGCGCAATCACCGCATCCTCTTCTTTCTCCGTATCGCGCAGGCCAAGATAGGCGACCTGCTCAGGCCTCAAGGGCAGCGCGGGCTGGATATCGAATTCAGGATTTCCCATCAAATGGCGCAGCACCATGCCGTGATAGTTGCCGGACGGCGACGTTGAGGGCGTATGAATATCCGCATGCGCATCAACCCAGATGACGCCGATTTTTCCATCATGGATTTTATTGATATGGGCGATAGATGCGAACGACGCGCCGCAATCCCCGCCGGTGGTAAGGATAAAGGACGGGTTCCGGGCGGAAATTATCCGCTGCGCGTCCTGCATCTGTTTTTTCAGGATGGCGCGGAACCGCACGCCGCGCTCTTCGTCCGGCGCATCCGGATCGGTCGGCTGCAACGGCACCTCGGCAAAGCCGGGCGCGGCCTGCCACAATTTTCGCAGCGCGGGAGTCCCCACGGGGATCGTGCTCGGCACGGCGCCGGACTGGTATTGCGGGAAGAATAGAACCATCGGGCGCTCGCCCTGTTCGGCATGAAGAGATGTCGCCATAAAAACTCCTTACTTTTGCCATGCATCAACAGGCATGTGCATGGATGATACGTAAAAATTACCATTGTGAAACGGCTATTTTCCCCTGTAGAAACAGTCATCAACGTAATTTTTTCACGGGCTTTTTCAACCGGTCATGCACAAAACCATTCTTTCTTCCTGGCCGCTGTTCTTCGGCATTTCCATGATCATGATCGGCAGCGGCCTTCAGGGAACGTTGCTCGGCGTGCGCGCCACCATCGAACATTTCCCGACCTACGCCACAGGGATCATCATGTCGATGTACTATGTCGGCTTCATGCTCGGCTCCCACTACACGCCGATGCTGCTGCGCGGCGTGGGCCATATCCGGGTGTTCGCCGCCCTCGCTTCCATCGCGTCCGTCACCGCGCTGTTTCATGCGTTGTTTCCGTCCGCGGAAATCTGGGCCGTCATCCGCGCCGTCACCGGGTTTGCCTATGCCGGGCTTTATATCGTGATTGAAAGCTGGCTGAACAACGCGACCGACAACAAGGGGCGCGGAAAGCTGATGGCGACCTACCTGATCGTCCTCTACGGTTCTATCGCCATCGGGCAATACCTGTTGATGGCGGCTGACCCGGCCGGGATGGACCTGTTCGTCCTGACATCCATTCTTGTCACGCTGGCCGTTCTGCCTATTTCCCTTTCCTCGCGCCCCGCGCCGCAGTTTGAAAAACCTGTGAAAGTGTCGATGCGCGAATTGTTCAAAAGCTCTCCGCTTGGCGTTTACGGCCTGTTCGTCGCGGGCGTGGGAGCCGCCACCTTGTTTGCGATCGGCCCTGTCTATGCCGCAGGCGCGGGTTTTACGCTGACGCAGATTTCCAATTTTATGGCGATGGCGCTGATCGGCGGGGTGCTGCTGCAATTCCCCATCGGCTGGCTTTCCGACCGGTTCGACCGCCGCCGGGTCCTGATCTGCGCCGCCGGCTGTGCCGGTGTGACGTGTACGCTCGGCGCCATACTCGCTCTCAATATCGATTCCGTCGGAGTCGGCATGATGTGTTTTGCCATGTTCCTGATCGGCGGCACGGCGCTGACCATTTACGGCCTGTCCAGCGCGCACACGAACGACCATCTTTCCCCGTCGCAGATGGTCGCCGCCAGCGCCTCCATGCTGCTGGTCAACGGCTTCGGATCGGTCATCGGCCCCATAACGTCCTCCACCCTGATGGACGGCATCGGTCTGTGGATGTTCTTCGTCACCATGGGCGTAAGCTACGGCTCCCTGTGCGTTTACGGGCTTTACCGGACGATGCGCCGCGCGCCCGTACCCCGCGACCAGCAAGGCGCTTTTATCGCCCAGCCCAGCGCCTCCTCCTCCATGGTCATGCACCATGTCGCCGAACCGTCGGCGGACAATATTAACCCATTGAAAAACAATAAAAATTATTGATAGTTGACTGGGCGGTAAAATATATTATTTCTCTTGCAGCGCATAACCGCCAGCAAGAGATGACCAGACCATGCCCCGCCCGGACAAAGGCACGCGACAAAAACTGATCGACACAGCCAAGGACTTGCTGTGGATGTCCAGCTATGGCGCGGTCAGCGTGGACGACATCTGCAAAAAGGCCGGCGTAAAAAAAGGCAGCTTCTATCACTATTTCCCATCCAAGCAGGATCTCGCGCTTGAGGTCATGGAAGAATACCATCAATATAAAATTCACGAGGTCATGACGCCCGTTTTCGCCGCGAACAAATCCTTCGCCGCGCAGATTAATGACATGACCGACGCGATTTTGCGCGACAACCGCCAGAGCCTTGAAAAATACGGCCGCGTGTGCGGCTGCCCGCTGGCCGCCCTTGGCTCGGAGATGATCGGCGAGGAAGACCGCGCCATTACCGCCAAGGTTGAGGAACTATTCGAATCCGCGCGCGGCTTTATCGTCACCGCCATCGCCCGCGCGATCGAAGCCGGCGAAATTCCACCCATGGACATCGACGCCAAAACGCGCGAGCTGCATGACTTTATCACGGGCCTGATGGTCATGGCCCGTGTGCACAACAGCCTTGACGGGCTGGAACGGGATTTAAGGCCGGGTCTGCAGCGCATTCTCGGCCTGAAACCTGAATTGCAAATTTTGAAAAGCCATAGTTGAAAGATCTTTAGGAGAAACCATCGATGTCCCGCCCCGCCCGCAAAAAGCTGTTGATCAGCGCCGCGATCCTGACCGTCATCACCGGCGGTTTCGTGCTCGGCCAATACGGCCCGCACGGCCTGGCCGCCGCGCAGGGAGCCGGAGCCGAACAGCCCGCCATGCCCGTCCCCGCGATCGACATCGCGCAAAAGCCGCTGCAACTCTGGAAGGAGTTCTCCGGCCGCCTCGTCGCTGTCGATTACGTCGAAATCCGCCCGCAGGTGTCCGGCATCATTCAAAAAGTGAATTTCGAAGACGGGCAGATCGTGACGGCCGGAGACGTCCTGTTCAACATCGATCCGCGCCCGTATGAAGCCGCCGTCGCCTCCGCCCGCGCCGAACTCGCGGCCGCGCAGCAGGAAGAGCAATACGCCCAAAAGGAATTGAAGCGTGCCGAAGAACTGCTTAAGACCGGCGCGATCTCACAGGCCGGCTACGACCAGCGGATCAACGCGCAAAGGACCAATAAAAGCGCGATCAACGCCGCCAATGCCCGCCTGAAGGCCGCGCTGGTGGACCTTGACCACGCCGCGATCAAGGCGCCGATTTCAGGCCGCATTTCCCGCCCGGAAATCACGGCCGGAAACCTTGTCGCCGCCGCGAACGCACCGCTTTTGACGACGATCGTTTCCGATAAGGAAATTTACGGCGATTTCGAGGTGGATGAACAGACCTACCTGACCTTCGTCCGCGCAAAAGCCGGGCAGGATGTCGCCGCCGAACAGACCGTCCCCGTCAAACTGACATTGCAGAACGATAAAAAAGAATATTCCGGCGTGATCAAAAGTTTCGACAACAAGATCAACCCGACCACCGGCACGATCCGCGCGCGCGCCGTCTTCGGCAACGCCGACAATGCGTTGCTCCCCGGCATGTTCGCCAATGTGCGTATCGGCTCTCCCTCCGAAGAAGAGTTGATCACGGTTCCTGAAAAAGCCGTTCTGACAGACCAGAGCCGCAAGTTCGTTTATGTCGTGACGGACGGCGCGGCGACATACCGCGAAGTCAAACTCGGCGACGTCGTATCCGGCGAGCGTATCGTCCTTTCCGGGCTTGAGCCGGGCGATAAAGTCATTATCGACAACCTGATGAAAATCCGCCCCGGCGCGAAGGTGCAAGCCATGAGCCCGCAGGAAATCGAAGCGATGAAGCAACAAAGCGGCGCCCCGGCCGAACAACCGAAAGCGTCCACCGCCGAAACGGACGCATCCGAAGCACCAGCGGGTGATGCGAAAGAAATCCCGTTCGATGAACCCGCAGGCGAACAGCCTGCCGCCGCCCCGGAAAAAGCGCCCGCACAGGAATAAGCCATCATGAATTTTTCCCGTTTCTTTATCGACCGTCCGATTTTCGCGGCAGTCCTGTCCATCCTGATTTTCATGGCGGGACTTGTCTCCATGTTCAATCTGCCGATTTCCGAATACCCGGAAGTTGCGCCGCCCTCCGTCGTCGTCTCCGCCCAGTTCCCCGGCGCATCCCCCGCCGTAATCGCAGAAACCGTTGCGACACCGCTGGAAGAGCAGATCAACGGCGTGGAAGGCATGCTCTATATGTCGTCCCTTGCCACCACCGACGGCAACATGCAACTGACGGTGACATTCCGCATCGGCACGAATGCCGACCTTGCGCAACAGATGGTGCAAAACCGGGTCGCGCAGGCAGAGCCCCGCCTTCCCGATATCGTCCGGCAGATCGGCGTGACCACGGTCAAATCATCCCCCGACATCACCATGGTCGTGCATATCACCTCACCTGATGAAACTTACGACTCCCTTTATTTAAGCAATTACGCAACCCTCAACGTCAAAGACCGGCTGACCCGCATTGCCGGTATCGGGCAGGTTCAAGTGTTCGGCGCCGGCGATTACGCCATGCGGATCTGGCTCAACCCCGAAAAGATCAACGAGCGCGGGTTGAATGCCGCCGAAGTCATCAACGCCATTCGCGGCCAGAACATTCAGGTATCGACCGGGACGATCGGCGGCCCGCCTTACACCGACGAGGCGCAGGTCCAGATGCCCATCAACGCCAAGGGGCGGCTTTCGACGCCGGAAGAATTCGAATCCATTATCATCAAGCGCGACGAGAACGGCGTGGTCACGCGCCTTGCGGACGTGGCGCGCGTGGAACTGGCGGCCCAGCAATATGCCATCCAGTCCAAACTGGACGGTAAGGAAGCCGCCGGTATCGGTATTTTCGCGATGCCCGGTTCCAACGCGCTGGAAATTTCCCAGAATGTCCGCGCAGCCATGGAAGAGCTCAAGAAAAATTTTCCGCGCGGCGTAGATTACGACATCGCGTACGACCCGACCCTGTTCGTCAACGACTCCATCGAGGCCGTAATTCACACGCTGCTCGAAGCCATTGTCCTCGTCGTTCTCGTCGTCATCGTATTTCTCCAGACGTGGCGCGCATCCGTCATCCCGCTGCTGGCCGTTCCGGTTTCCATCGTCGGCACGTTTGCATTCATGCTGATCATGGGGTTTTCCATCAACGTGCTTTCGCTCTTCGGGTTGATCCTCGCCATCGGGATCGTGGTGGACGACGCCATCGTCGTGGTGGAAAACGTGGAACGGAACATCGAAAACGGCCTTTCGCCCCGCGACGCGACCATTCAGGCAATGAAAGAAGTGACCGGGCCGATCATCGCGACCATGCTGGTCTTGACGTCCGTGTTCGTGCCGATCGCCTTCGTCTCCGGCCTCACCGGGCAGTTTTACAAGCAATTCGCAACCACGATCGCCATCGCGACCGTCATCTCTACCATCAACTCCCTCACGCTCTCCCCGGCAATGTCCGCCCTTCTGCTGCGCGGGCATGACACACCGAAAGACCGCCTGACCAGGCTGATGGATTCGTCCCTCGGCTGGTTTTTCCGCGGATTCAACAAAGTGTTCAAGAAAAGTTCGCATGCCTATGAAAACGGGGTCGGCGGCGTGGTGCGCCACAAGTTCATCATGATGATCGTCTATATCGCCCTGATTGCGGGCGCAGGCCTTGTCTTCAAGATGGTTCCCCCCGGATTCGTTCCCGCACAGGACAAGGGCTATGTTATCGCTTTCGCCCAATTGCCGCAGGGTGCAACGCTGGAACGTACCGGCCAAGTTCTGGACCAGATGGAAAAGATCATGATGGAGCATCCGGGCGTTCAAAACGTCGTATCGTTTCCCGGGCTTTCCATCAACGGCTTTACAAGCTCCTCCTCCGCCGGCATTGCGTTTGGCACGCTCAAGCCTTTTTCCGAACGAAAGGGGCCGGAACTGTCCGGCTTCGCCATCGCGGGCGATCTCCAGCAGAAATTCTTCGGCATAGACCAGGCCTACGTCGCCGTATTCCCGCCTCCCGCCGTTTCCGGCATGGGCGCCATCGGCGGTTTCAAGCTGCAGGTGGAAGACCGCGCCGATCTGGGGTTCGAAGCCTTGGACCGCGTGATGAAGGAAGTCACGGCCAAGGCTTACCAGACACCCGCCCTTTCCGGCGTGTTCAGCAGTTTCAACATCGACACCCCGCAACTTTTCGCCAATGTCGACCGGACGAAGGCGCAGCAGCTCGGCGTAAACATCTCCGACATTTTCGACACGATGCAGGTGTATCTGGGATCGATCTATATCAACGACTTCAACCAGTTCGGCCGCACCTATCAGGTCGTGGCGCAGGCGGACAAGGAATTCCGCGCGACGCCTGACGACATCACGCGCCTGCGCGTCCGCAACGACCGCGGGGAAATGGTGCCGCTCGGCGCCGTGGTCAGCGTCGGTGAAACCTTCGGCCCGGCAACGGCCATGCGTTACAACGCGTTCCGCACCGCCGATCTGAACGGCGACACCGGCCCCGGCTATTCATCCGGAGAGGCACAGGCCGCCATTTCCAAAATCCTCGAAGAAACCCTCCCCCAGGGGATGGATTTCGAATGGACGGACCTGACCTATCAGCAGATCCTGGCCGGGAACACGACCGTCTATATTTTCCCGCTGTGTATCCTGCTCGTCTTCCTCGTCCTGGCCGCGCAGTATGAATCGCTGACCATGCCGCTCGCGGTCATCATGATCGTGCCGATGTGCATGCTCTCGGCCATCTTCGGCGTCTGGCTGACAGGGGGCGACAACAATATCTTCACGCAGATATCGCTCTTCGTGCTTGCGGGACTCGCCTGTAAAAACGCAATCCTGATCGTGGAGTTCGCCCGCGAACTGGAACATCAGGGGCGCGGCATCATCGAGGCGGCGCGTGAAGCCTGCCACTTGCGTCTTCGCCCGATTTTGATGACGTCCTTCGCGTTCATCATGGGCGTTGTGCCGCTCGTCTTTTCCAGCGGCGCAGGATCGGAAATGCG
>JBDHTU010000033.1:0-11855 GCA_039808805.1 Micavibrio sp. | reverse complement strand
CATGAAACCTACGGCCTTCCGGTTCATGATGAACCGAACCTGACTTGCGCGCAGACGAAGGAACTCCGGATCAACCTGCTGCAGGAAGAACTCAACGAACTGAAAGAAGCGCTCGCGAATGACGATCCGCAGGAAACGCTCGATGCGCTGATCGACCTTCAATATGTTCTGGACGGCGCGTTCCTGTCGTTCGGGTTGCAGGCCGTGAAGGATCTGGCGTTCGATGAAGTGCATCGCTCCAACATGTCCAAGTTGGGCGCGGACGGTAAGCCGATCCGTCGCGAAGGCGACGGCAAGGTGATGAAAGGCCCGAATTATTTCGCGCCGGACCTTGGCAAATTTATCAAGAAGAACAAGGACGCGGCATAGGTATGAAATGTGGTGAGATTTTTAATGAAGTCAGAGGAGCTATAAAAGGGAATATCTATACGCGTCGATTTAATTGTCAGGCACGCTTTCCTATTTATAAAGAGTGGTATCCGGGAATCGATTGGAGTGATGGCATTCTTTATTACGGCATAGAAACCATCACAGCCTATGGTGAAGCTGCCCCGGTCAAGGAAAAAGGTATGTTCGGTGTTTCTTTGGTGACGGTCCGGACGCATAATGAAGGGTTTGTTAGAGGTAAGTGTGTCATTCAACGCCATGCGTTTTCTAAAATGCCTGGCCTAGTCTGCGAAGATGAAGCCATGAGGCATTTGATGGAAATTGAATATCGTTTGGAAAACGGCGGCCTTGTTTCTAAACCTTTAAGCCCTTGTGAAGGACGGATGGCTGATTTCCGCCATTTCTCGAAATTCATGAGGCCCGAAACTTACGAGGAGCTACGGACCCGGCGTCCAGAGCCAGCAATGAGATGAGAAAAGAATGAGCGTAGAATTCATGGATACGTATGTCTGGCCTGGGCTGTTTATGCTCGGCCATATCGGTGCGATCATCGGCTGCATCCTCGGTGTCATGGCGTATTATACGTATGCCGAGCGCAAGGTGCTGGGCGCGATGCAACGCCGCCAGGGGCCGATGACGGTGGGGCCGTTCGGCCTGCTGCAACCGATTGCGGACGGGCTGAAACTTCTCTCCAAAGAAACTATTATTCCGTCGCAGGCCAGCAAGGCTGTCTTCCTGATCGCGCCGATGCTGACCTTCGCGCTGGCGCTCGTCGCCTGGGCGGTGATTCCGATCGATGCAGGTCTTGCATTGGCCGATATCAATGTCGGCATTCTCTACCTGTTCGCCATTTCATCGATGGGCGTATACGGCATCATCATGGCGGGCTGGGCGTCCAACTCCAAATACGCGTTCCTCGGCGGCATGCGCTCGGCGTCGCAGATGGTCTCTTATGAAGTGTCCATGGGCCTTGTCATCGTTACGGTCCTTTTGTGCACCGGCTCGCTGAACCTGTCCGAAATTATCACGGCGGAGAGGCCGTGGTGGGTGCAGGTCATGCTGCTGCCGATGCTGGTGGTTTTCCTCGTTTCTATTCTTGCCGAATGCAACCGCGCGCCGTTCGACCTGCCTGAAGGCGAATCCGAAATCACCGGCGGCTTCATGGTGGAATATTCCGCGATGACGTTCGCGCTGTTCTTCCTCGGTGAATACACCAACATGATCCTGATGTCGGCCATGACGACGGTGTTGTTCCTCGGCGGATGGCTGCCGCCGTTCAATATCGAGGCTTTGGCCGTGGTGCCGGGCTTTGTCTGGTTTATCCTGAAAACCTTCCTGATTATGTTCTTCTTTTTGTGGAGCCGTGCGACATTTCCGCGCTACCGCTATGACCAGTTGATGCGTCTGGGCTGGAAAATCTTCCTGCCGTTCACGCTGATCTGGGTTCTGGTCGTTGCGGGCATGCTGATCTACATGGACGCGTTGCCGAGGTGATTGATGGAATTAAGTAAGGAATATGCATGGGGAATGTTGTTATTCTGCGCGGTGCTTGAGGCCGTGTGGGCGCTGACCATGAAATATACGGATGGCTTTACTAAATTATATCCGTCCCTGTTTTGCGTTGTTCTTGTCGCAGTGAATATCTATCTCTTGGGGTTGGTATTTAAAGTCATTCCGCTCAATGTGGGGTATGCATTCTGGGTTGCCTTGGGTGTCATTGGCACGGTGATCGGCAGCTATTTCCTGTTCGGTGAAAAACTGAACCTGTTCCAAGGTATATTTTTGCTTCTAGCTCTTACAGGTGTTGTGGGCCTGAAACTTACCGCGCAAGGATAATAATGAAAAACTGGCTGAATTCCTTTTTGTTGGTCGAGATCGTGAAGGGCATGGCTCTCACGCTCAAATACATGTTCTTCATGCCGCGCGTGACGATCAACTATCCGTACGAGAAGGGGCCGCTGTCCCCGCGCTTTCGCGGCGAGCATGCGCTGCGCCGTTACCCGAATGGGGAAGAACGCTGTATCGCCTGCAAACTGTGCGAGGCGATCTGCCCCGCGCTCGCCATCACCATCGAGGCGGAGCCGCGGGAAGACGGGTCCCGCCGCACGACGCGTTACGATATCGACATGACGAAATGCATTTATTGCGGCCTGTGCCAGGAAGCTTGTCCGGTGGACGCCATCGTCGAGGGGCCGAACTTTGAATTCGCCACGGAAACGCGCGAAGAACTTTATTACAATAAAGAGAAGCTGCTTGAAAACGGCGATCGTTGGGAAGCGCAGATCGCAGCCAACCTCGCGAAAGAAGCTGTTTATCGCTGATTTCAGGCGCTTCAGGCATAAAAAATCCCCGCATAGCGGGGATTTTTAGTTGGTTTGAAGAGACCTTAGAAGTTTAGGCCGCTTAGCGGAATGTGGTAATACAGGTTCAGAACCTCGGTGCCTGGATTATCGTCGCCAAGATCGGCGTTCGAGATATGGCCGAAGGCAACGCCAAGGCGGTGGTTGTTCATAAACTGGTAACCGCCTTCGATCTGGCTGCGGAACTCGATTACATGGTCCAGGTCCTTGTCGCTGCTGCCTTGCGCATACAGGCCGACGCCGAAGCTCGGCACGACGTAAATGTTATCGGTCAGGTTGAAGTCGGCAAGGATACCGCCGCCGCCCCAGACGGAACCGTCTGTCGTTGCCTCAACCCCTGCCCATGGTTTTATTTTCCAAAACAAAGAGTCTCCATGGCGGTATTCGACGCGGAAATCGGTCGCCATATCGTCGTCCTGCGTAATGTCCCAGACGCCGGCACCGAAAGAGACATAGGACGTATCCTGCGCCATGGCCGGCTGGGCGAGTGTCAGGCCGCAGAGTGCAGCCGAAAGCATAAGTTTTTTCACGATTTAAACCCCTTTAAATTTTGTATCTCTAATATTTTCAGCCAAAACAAGCCATTGATTGCCCATTGTTGGCAGAAACCGCGCAAAAATCAAGATGGGATGGCGGCGAATTTTTTACGATCACGCCTTGCGCCGCACCCGCATTGAGATTAGAAAAGGCTGTTGTAAAAACAGGCAATAAATCAAACATGTTACAGCCTCTCGCCTTCTATCTTTTCGCGCTTATGACGCTTTTCTCCGCGACCATGGTGATCACGGCGAAAAACCCGGTGCATTCCGTGCTTTTCCTGATCCTCGCATTCTTTAACGCGGCGGGGCTGTTCGTGTTGCTGGGGGCCGAATTCGTGGCGATGATCCTCGTTATCGTCTATGTCGGCGCGGTGGCGGTTCTTTTCCTCTTTGTGGTGATGATGCTCGATATGGGCTTTGCCGAACTGCGCAAGGGGGCGATGAAATACGTCCCGCTTGGCCTCCTGCTCGGCGCGGTTTTGCTTGTTGAATTGGGGCTTGTCTTCGCGGCGTGGGAGCCGGTGCAGGGCGTCACGGCGAATCTCGCCAGTCCGGTCAATGACCTGAAAAATACCGAAGCGCTAGGCATGTTGATTTACACGGATTATGTGTTCGCCTTCCAGATTGCCGGTTTGATCCTGCTGGTGGCCATGATCGGCGCGATCGTTCTGACGCACCGCCGGCGCGCCGGCGTGCGCCGCCAAAAAATCGCTGCGCAGAACGCACGCAAACGGGATGAGGCGGTCGCCATTGTAAAAGTCACGCCGGGGGCAGGGGTATAAAAAGATGGAAATCGGTCTTGAACATTACCTGACTCTGGCGGCCATCCTCTTTACCATGGGAATTTTCGGCATTTTCCTGAACCGCAAGAACGTTATCATCATTCTGATGTGCATCGAGCTGATGCTGCTCGCGGTGAACATCAATTTCGTCGCATTCTCCGCCTTTCTGGGTGATTTGACGGGGCAGATATTCACCATGTTCATCCTGACGGTCGCGGCGGCCGAGGCTGCCATCGGCCTTGCCATCCTTGTGATTTTCTTCCGGAACAAGGGATCGATCGCGGTGGAAGATATTTCGAGCATGAGGGGCTAAGACTATGCAGATCGAATTTCTGGCCATCTTCCCGCCGCTCGTCGCGTTTCTGATTGCTTTTCTGTTCGGCAAACAGATAGGCCTTCGCGCCGTTCAATTGGTTACCTGCGCCGGGGTTATCACGGCCGCATTCTGTTCCTGTGCGCTGTTCGTCGATGTCGTGCTCGGCTCCGACCCACGCACGATCACGGTTATGAACTGGATCACGTCCGGCTCCATGGTCGCGGACTGGGCTTTGCGGATGGACCAGCTTGCCGTCGTCATGATGTGCGTCGTCACAATCGTTTCTTCCTGCGTCCATGTTTATTCCACCGCTTATATGCATGGCGATGAGTCGGAAGGGCGTTTCATGTCCTACCTCTCGCTGTTCACCTTTGCCATGCTGATGCTGGTAACGGCGGACAACCTGATCCAGCTGTTCTTCGGCTGGGAAGGGGTGGGGGTTGCCTCCTATCTTCTGATCGGGTTTTGGAACCATAAGGATTCCGCCAACGCAGCCGCCATCAAGGCGTTTATCGTCAACCGCGTGGGGGATTTCGGGCTGGCGCTCGGTATCTTTGCCTGCTTCGTCCTGTTCGGGTCGGTCCAGTTCGACACGATGTTTGGTCAGGCGGAAAACCTCGCCAATGCGCGTTTCAATTTCTTCGGCTTTGATCTTCCGGCGCTGACCACCACCTGTCTTCTGCTGTTCGTCGGCGCGATGGGCAAATCGGCGCAGCTCGGCCTGCACACATGGCTGCCGGACGCGATGGAAGGGCCGACGCCGGTCTCCGCCCTGATCCACGCCGCCACCATGGTCACCGCCGGCGTGTTTATGGTCGCGCGCATGTCGCCGGTGTTCGAATATGCGCCGGACGCGCTGATGGTCGTCTGCATTGTCGGCGCCTGCACGGCCTTTGTCGCCGCCACAATCGGCCTCACCCAGTTCGATATCAAGCGCGTGATCGCCTATTCGACGATGTCGCAGCTTGGCTACATGTTCTTCGCGCTCGGCGTTTCCGCGTACGGCGCGGCGATTTTCCACCTGATGACGCACGCGTTCTTCAAGGCGCTGTTGTTCCTTGGCGCAGGTTCGGTTATCCACGCCCTGCATCATGAACAGGATATGCGCAACATGGGCGGCGTGTGGAAAAAAATCCCCGCGACGTATGCGATGATGTGGATCGGCTCCCTCGCGCTGGCCGGGATTCCGTTCTTCGCCGGTTATTATTCAAAGGACATCATGCTGGAGGCTGCGTTCGCGGACCATAGCTGGTTCGGGACTTTCGCTTACTGGATGGGGATCGCCGCTGCCTTCATGACGGCGTTCTATTCCGGCCGCCTGCTGTTCATGACGTTCCACGGCAAGCCGCGGATGGATCATCACACCTATGACCATGCGCATGAATCGCCGCCCGCGATGCTGACGCCCCTGATTATCCTGACGGTCGGCGCGCTGTTTGCCGGGTTCCTCGGCTATGAAGGTTTCGTCGGCGGAGCAAGTGAGCACAAGGTCGTTGCCGAAGCGCATTCTGAAGTTGAGGAGGAACCCGTCGTTAACAACGCTCCCGTTCTGGAGGAAGACGATCACGGCCATGAATTGAACCGTTTCGTGTTCTGGGGCGATGCCATCAAGGTTCTTCCCGAAAACGATACCCTGGAATCCGCGCACCATGTTCCGACCTGGGTGAAGCTGCTCCCAACCGGTATGGGGGTGCTGGGCCTGTTCCTCTCGTGGGTTTTCTATTCCCGCAAACCTGCGCTGCCGGGCGTTGTGTCGTCCAAATTCAAGGCGCTGCACACGCTGTTCTTCCGCAAATGGTTCTTTGATGAAATCTACAACGCCGCGTTCGTCAAAAATGCGGTCTGCGCGGGGAAAGTGTTCTGGCGCACGGACAAAGAAGTCGTT
Organism: Micavibrio sp.; assembly: GCA_039808805.1. Lineage (GTDB taxonomy): Bacteria > Pseudomonadota > Alphaproteobacteria > Micavibrionales > Micavibrionaceae > Micavibrio_A. The sequence goes on along the minus strand of JBDHTU010000033.1, from coordinate 5,586 downwards.
GACGGGCTGGGTCCGGATGGGGTTGCCGCGCGTTCGCTGGATATCGGGCGCTGCCTGCGCAAGGTGCAGACAGGGTTCGTGTTCCACTACGCCTTCGTCATGATCATCGGCGTCATTACATTCGTCAGCTGGTTCTTCTTTAAATATGCGATGGCGGGTTAGGGCACATCATGTTGGAACATATTCTCTCCCTGCAGATTTTCCTCCCGCTCGTCGGTGTGGCGCTTATCCTTGCTTTGCCGGGGCTCAGTGACGGCGCGGCGCGCTGGATCGCGCTTTTGACCAGCACCATTGTCTTCGGCGTTTCGGTCGTCATGATGATGAATTACGAATCCGGCGCCGCCGGGTTTCAATTCGTCGAGAAAACGGAGTGGTTCCCGGCGCTGGGCATTAACTATCATCTCGGCATTGACGGTATTTCCGTCTACCTCGTCCTGCTGTCCACCTTCCTGACGCCGATCTGCCTGCTCTCCGCCTGGCATTCGATCGAAAAGCGCGTGAAGGAATTCATGGTTGCCTTCCTCATCCTAGAAACTTTTATGATCGGTACGTTCTGTGCGCTCGATGCCGTTCTCTTCTATGTGTTCTTCGAAGGCGTGCTGATTCCGATGTTCATCATCATCGGCGTTTGGGGTGGTCCGCGCCGGGTTTATGCGGCGTTCAAATTCTTTTTGTACACGCTGTTCGGTTCCGTCCTGATGCTGGTCGCGCTGCTGGCGCTGTATTACCTAACAGGTACGACGGACATTATAGAGATGTCGAAGAACAATATTACCCCTGCCATCCAGAACTGGCTGTGGCTGGCGTTCTTTGCGTCCTTCGCGGTCAAGATGCCGATGTGGCCGGTGCACACCTGGCTGCCTGACGCGCACGTTGAGGCGCCGACGGCCGGCTCCGTCATCCTGGCGGGCGTGTTGTTGAAAATGGGCGGCTATGGTTTCCTCCGGTTCTCGCTGCCGATCCTTCCCGATGCCTCCGCGTATTTTACGGATATGGTGTTCGTGCTTTCGATCATCGCTATTGTTTACACGGCGCTGGTTGCGCTGGTGCAGGAAGATATGAAAAAGCTGATCGCCTATTCATCGGTCTCCCACATGGGCTTTGTCACGCTCGGTATTTTCACGGGCACGCAGCAGGGCGTGGATGGCGCGATGTTCCAGATGCTGTCCCACGGGATCATCTCCGCCGCGCTCTTCCTGTGCGTCGGCGTGGTGTATGATCGCCTGCACACCCGCGAAATCGCGCGTTACGGCGGTCTCGTAAAAAATATGCCTAAATACGCGACCGTGTTCATGGTTCTGATGCTCGGCTCCGTCGGTCTGCCGGGGACAAGCGGCTTCGTCGGCGAATTCCTGACGCTGATGGGTTCGTTCGAAGTGAACACTTATGCGGCCGTGTTCGCGACGACGGGCGTGGTGTTCGGCGCGGCCTATATGCTGGTGCTCTACCGTCGCGTGATTTTCGGGGAAGCCAAAAACCCCGACGCCGCCGCGATGCCGGATCTGAACAGGCTGGAGTATGGCTATCTGGTGCCACTGACCGTCATGGTCATCGTGTTCGGCGTTGCGCCGTGGCTGGTGATGAAGGACGTGTCGCCTGCGGTCACACGCCTGATCACCACCTATAATCTCGAAAAAACCCTTCCGAGCAGCTACGCCAGCGCCGCGCCGGCGAAAGCAGAGAAAGCCCCCCGCCATGAATGATTTTTCGCTTGTTTCGCTCACCCCCATGGCGCCGGAAATTTTCCTGGCGGTGGCCGGTCTTGCGTTGCTTGTCCTCGGTGTCTTTCACGGCGACAAGGCTGCGTCCGCCATTGGTTGGCTGACGGCTATCGCTTTTGCCGTTGCTGGTGCGCTGCTGCTTCAAAACGGCTGGGACCGCGCGGAAATCCTGAACGGCATGTTCGTGATGGACCAGTTTGCCGGGATTCTGAAACTGGTAATCCTGACAGGTCTGGTCATCTCCGTCTGCCTGTCCATCCGCCATGTGCAGGAAGAGGGGATGGCCCGGTTCGAATATCCCATCCTGATGCTGTTCTCCGGCCTTGGCATGATGCTGATGGTGTCCGCGCACGATCTGCTGGCGCTTTACATGGGGTTGGAACTGCAATCGCTGGCGCTCTACGTTCTGGCCTCCATCCGTCGCGACAACATGAAATCATCCGAAGCCGGTCTTAAATATTTCGTCCTCGGTGCGATTTCGTCCGGCATGCTGCTGTTCGGCGCGTCGCTGGTTTACGGCTATACAGGCTCCACCAACTTTACCGTGATCGGGGAATCCCTGGCGGGCAACCTCTCCATCGGTGCGCTGATCGGCATGGTGTTCATTCTCGCCGGTCTTGCGTTCAAGGTTTCCGCCGTGCCGTTCCATATGTGGACGCCGGACGTGTATGAAGGCGCGCCGACTTCCGTCACCGCGTTCTTTGCGATGGTGCCGAAAATCGCGGCGCTCGGCCTGATGATCCGCCTTTTGTTCGAAGCCTTCCCCGGCGCGATCGTTCAATGGCAGCAGATCATCTGGATGCTTTCCGCGCTGTCCATGGCGGTGGGTGCGTTCGCCGCGCTTCAGCAGGAAAACATCAAACGCCTGCTGGCCTATTCCTCCATCGGCAATATGGGCTTTGCGCTTGTGGGGCTTGCCGCCGGAACGCAGGAAGGTCTCGCGTCCGTTCTTGTCTACCTGGTCATCTACATGCTGATGACGGCGGGAACTTTCGGCATCGTTTTGTCCATGCGCCGGGACGGCAAGGGACTGGAACAGATTTCAGACCTGTCCGGCCTGTCGCGTCACAACCCGGCCGCCGCTTACGCGCTCGCGATCCTGATGTTCTCGATGAGCGGCATCCCGCCGCTCGCGGGCTTCTTTGGAAAGTTCATGGTGTTCAAGGCCGCTGTCGGCGCGGGGCTGATCGGCCTGTCCGTGTTCGGCGTTCTGGCTTCGGTCGTTGCGGCGTATTATTATTTACGCATTATCAAAGTCATGTTCTTCGATGATCCAGTCCCGGCCTATGACCGCGGCACGCCGTTTTCCCGCCGCGCGGTGGTCGCCCTGTCCGTGTTCTTCATCGTCGTTTTCGTGTTCGAACCGTCGCCGTTGATCGAGATCAGCCGTGACGCGGTTAGCGTCTTCTTCACCCATGGCTGATGATTTCTGGCGCGTCCAGGTGCTGGGCTCCACGCCAAGCACGCAGGACATTGTTCGCGACCTTGCCGAAACGGGCGAGCCGGAAGGGCTGGCCGTTCAGGCGCTCCAGCAAAGCAAGGCGCGCGGCCGTCATGGCAATGCCTGGATTGCGCCGATGGGCAATCTCTATATCTCCATGCTGCTGCGTCCCGCGGTTAAAATCGGCACAGCGGCGCAGATGGCGTTTGTCGTCGCGCTCGCCCTGTCGGACGCGATGGATGAGGTGATGGAAGAAGGCCATGTCAAAACCCTGAAATGGCCGAACGACATTCTCATTGACGGGCGCAAAGTGTCCGGCATTTTGTTGGAAAGCAAGATCGACGCGCAGGGCGGCGCCGAATACCTGATTATCGGGGTGGGGGTGAACATCTTCGCCGCGCCGGAAGGGGCCGCCGGGCTGGATGCCGTAAAGCGGGACCGGCTTGCCATCAACACGTTCCGGGATATGTTTCTGGCGCGGTTGAAAGACTATTATCAGGCGTGGCAGGACAAAGGATTTGCGCAAATCCGCGATGCGTGGTTAAAACAGGCCCATGGTCTTGGCCAGACTATGAAAATACGCCTGCCGGAGATTTCCTATGAAGGCATCTTCCGCGGCATTGATGAAAACGGCGTATTGCTGGCGGAGATAGACGGACAGATCCGCACGTTCACCGCCGGTGAAGTTCATTTTGGAGTATAGGAACATGCTGCTTGCGATTGAGGCAGGAAACACCAATGTCGTTTTCGCCCTGTATGACGGGACGGAGATCCGCCACACATGGCGTTGTAAGACGGACGGCGCGCGCACGGCGGATGAATACGCCTCGTGGCTCTATCCGCTTTTCCTGGCGGCGGGTCTGTCCTTTACCGATGTCAAAGATGCTATTATCAGTTCCGTCGTCGCCGACGCCAATTTCAACCTGCGCCGCCTGTGCGACAAGCATTTCGGCCAGACGCCTCTGATGGTGGGGCAGGACAAGATCGACCTCGGCATCCGCGTCAAAATCAAAAAGCCGGAAGAAATGGGAGCGGACCGGTTGCTCCACGCCATGGCCGTAAAGCACTACTACAAATATCCGGCCATCGTCGTCGATTTCGGCACGTCCACCACCTATGACGTGATCGACGAAAACGGCGACCATTGCGGCGGTGTGATTTCGCCAGGGATCAACCTGTCCATGGCGGCACTGAGGCAAGCGGCAGCGGCCCTGCCGAAAATCGCCGTGAAGAAAACCGATACGGTGATCGGAAAAGATACTGTGCATGCGATGCAGTCCGGCATTTACTGGGGCGTTATCAGTTCTGTTGAAGGAATGATCGCGCGCCTGTCCGCCGAAATGGGTGTAAAACCCTATGTTATCGCCACGGGTGGCCTGTCCCCTTTGTTCGCTGACGGAACGAAGGTAATAGACTGCCACGATGAAGATCTGACCATGAAGGGCTTGATCGCCGTTTATCACCACACACGCGCAACCGCGAAGGCCGCAGAATGAATTTTAAAAAAGACGAACTTTATTTTATCCCACTTGGCGGCGCCGAACAGTTCGGCGTGAACCTGAACGTCTATGGCTATCAGGGAAAGTGGCTGGTGGTCGATTGCGGCATGGGCTTTGCGGATGAACGCTATCCCGGCATCGATATTCTGCTGCCCGATCCGAAATTCGTCGAAGACCGCCGCAAGGACGTGGTCGGCATGATCATCACCCACGCGCACGAAGACCATATCGGCGCGGTCGCACATCTTTGGCCGCGCCTGCGCTGTCCCATCTATGCCGCGCCGTTCACGGCCGCAGTCTTGCGAAAGAAAATGAGCGAGAACCCGCAATGCCGCGATGCCGAAGTGATTGAGGTCGATCCGAATGCGAAGCTGACTCTGAAACCTTTCGGTATAACCTTTACCCCGGTGACGCACTCCGTGCCGGAAACCGCCGCGCTTTTCATTGAAACGGATGTCGGCAATATCGTGCACAGCGGTGACTGGAATTTGGACCCGCACCCGACTCTCGGCGCGCCGACCGCGCCGGAGCCGTTCAAGAAATTCGGCGACAAGGGCGTGCTTGCCTATGTCGGCGATTCCACGAATGCCGAAGTCGAAGGCACGTCCGGCTCCGAAGGGGACGTGGAAAAAGGCCTGTCCGCGTTGTTTCGCGAATGTCCGGGCCGGATCGCTATCACCATCTTCGCCTCCAATATCGGGCGCCTGCGGTCCATCTGTCTTGCCGCCAATGAAAACGGGCGGCAGGTGGCATTGATTGGCCGCTCTCTTCACAATATGAGCGCCGCTGCGCGCGAATGCGGGTACATGGACGATTTGCCGCGTTTTATAGATCAGGACGATCTCGGTTATCTCCCCGATGAAAGGGTTGTCATGGTTGTCACCGGGTCGCAAGGCGAAGCGCGGGCGCAACTGGCCCGCATCGC
>JBDHTU010000032.1:0-12458 GCA_039808805.1 Micavibrio sp. | reverse complement strand
GGCGTATATTCCGTCGAGACGCCAATAAGAGGCTTTTAACCCAAAAACGCCCCGTGAGGGGATTTTTTAAATGGCGGACAGGGCGGGGATTACTTTGGCTCCGCCAAAGTTTCAAACGCTAAATTCGTTCGGCGCTACGCTTGAACTCATCAAGCTTTTTGTCGAACAGGTTTCGCGTCCCGGCACCGATCACCATACTTAAACAGCCCCTTCATGGGGCTGTTTAAGTATGGCGGACAGGGCGGGATTCGAACCCGCGATAGAGTGTTAGCCCTATACACACTTTCCAGGCGTGCGCCTTCAACCACTCGGCCACCTGTCCACTATGAACTTCCGAATTTGAGACCCTGTCTGTCCGCTGTGCGCGAACGGGGACGAAGCCGCCAATCCGTAAAAGATGCGGGACAGTATCGAAAACCCGGCCAAAGTTCAAGCCTTCGATCCGCCCCCGGATTTCCGCCGCCCGCAGGCCGAAAACAGGGACTTTTCGCAGGGGCGATAAGCTGTTAGGATTGTTATGAATCATGGGATTAGAGCCTTTTTAATCCCTTTCCCGGGACAATGGATACGTAAGATAGCGGCAGGCCGAAGATGAGCGATGGGGTCAAACTCTGGTGTTTTTTACTGCTGATCCCGTTTTTCGCGGCGATCGGCCACGACCTGTACGCCAATTTCTACAAAAACGAAGAAGCCAAAACACGGCTGGAAGCGTTCGAGATCGACCCCAACGCCTATCAGGGAAGCGACCTTGGTTATCTGCTCGTCAATTACACGCCCGAAGCTTATGAAAAAGCACGCGAGATTGTGGGCGAAGACCGCTGGGTGACATGGGTCGACCCGATCCTGCGCCTATACACGTTCGTTGTCGCACTGGTCCCTGCCACATTGTTCTTCATCTGGCTGTTGATCTCCCGCATCTTCGATATCTGGCCGTTCTCCGCGCTGACAGGCGGCAGTGCGCCGTCCCCGCGCAGTAAGATCGGCGGGCGCGGCACCCAATCCCGCCTCGATGTCATGGACAAGCGCAACGCGCAAACGCAGTTCAAGTACAAGCGCCGTTAATCGCCGGACACTTCCGCCACCAGTTTTTCCAGCAGCGCCAGATCTTCCGGCGCGGACAGGCGGTGATCGCCCTCTTCGCGCAGGTAAACTTCCTTGTCTTCGCCAGTGATTGCCGCCGAGATGCGGTACGCCATCTGCCACGGAACGTCCGTATCCTTCATTCCTTGAATCAAACGTACAGGGCATTGCAGGTCAATCGCCCCTGAGAGCAGGCAATGACGTTCCCCATCCTTCAGCAGCGCACGCGTGATGCAGTAAGGCTTTTCCCCGTAATCGCTGGGCAACGGGAAAGCGCCCTCTTCCGCCAGCGCCTTTTTCTGAAGTTCGTTCATGCGCAACGAGATATCGCGTGTGAAGTCCGGCGCGGCGGCAAGGCCGATCAACCCCGCCGCACGGTCTTTTCGCGCGAGCGCGGCAAGCAGCGCGATCCACCCGCCCATCGACGAGCCGACGAGCAGAAGCGGCCCCGACGTCAGCGTATCGATCACATCGAGCGCGTCCTGTTTCCATGTGCCGATGGTGCCGTCCGTGAACGCGCCTTCGGACCGGCCGTGTCCCCGGTAATCGAACCGCACGAAGCCCTGCCCGCGCGCCGCGCAGGCATCGGACAAAAACGCGGCCTTTGTGCCGTCCATGTCCGAGGCGAAACCGGTGAAAAACACCAACGTGGGAAGACCGGGACGGGAGGCGAGGACAAGCTGATAAGCCAGCGCGGGCAGGCCCGGACGGGATAAAAACCTGACAGTCATCGGGGGCGGTTCTCCTTTTCCTTTTGTCTTGGCATTTGCGGATATGCTACGTCTTATTGGCAAGACGATTACAGGCGCGAAAGAATAAATCATGCCGGCCGCAAAGACAAAAAATCCTTCTTCCCGCACGGGCGGCCGCAAGGCGCCGGTAGTCCTCCAGGTTATTCCATCGCTCGGCGCGGGCGGCGCGGAACAGGGCTGCATCGACGTGGCGGCGGAACTGGTCCGGTCCGGTGCGACCTCCATCGTCGCCTGCCGTGGCGGACACAGGCTGCCCGAACTTTTGCGCGGCGGATCGATCCATATAGATCTTCCGGTCGATTCCAAAAACCCGTTTGTCATGTGGCGCAACATCGCGCGCCTGCGCAAGATCATCCAGCAATACGATGTCGACATCGTCCATGCCCGTTCCCGCGCCCCGGCATGGTCCGCCCTCAAAGCCTGCGAAGGGACGCGTGCGCATTTCATGACTACCTGCCATGCGCCGTTCAACATTTCGGGCGACGTAAAGAAATTCTACAATTCGTCCATTGCGCGCGGCGAGCGCGTCATCGCCATTTCCAATTACGTGCGTGATTATCTTTTGAAAAATTACGAGATCAGCGAAGACGTCATCCGCGTCATCCACCGCGGCGTCGCCATCGAGAAATTCCACCCGAGCGCCGTGGCGCCTACCAGCCTGATCCGCCTGTCGAAGGAATGGCGCCTGCCGGACGGCTGTACCATCGTGATGATGCCGGGCCGCCTGACGCGGTGGAAAGGGCATCTTGTCCTGATCGACGCAATGGCGAAGGTAAATCGTGAGGATGTGTTCTGTGTGATGATCGGCGACGACCAGGGCCGCAAGGAATACCGCGAAGAAGTCGAGGCCGCAATCCGCGCCAGGAACCTGGAAGGACGCGTGCGCATCATCGGCCACTGCAGCGACATGCCGTCCGCCTATATGCTGTCCAACGTCGTCGTGTCCGCCTCTACCGAACCGGAAGGGTTCGGCCGCGTGCCGATCGAAGCGCAGGCGATGGGCCGCGCCATTATCGCCACCGACCATGGCGGCGCGCAGGAAACCATCATCGACGGTGTAACCGGCTGGCTGGTGCCGCCGAACGATGCGGACGCGTTAGCGGACGCGATCAATCAGGCCCTGTCCTTGGACCCCGAACAAAAATCCCTGATGGCCACGCATGCGATGACGCATGTCGCGGACAATTTCACGCGCACCGTCATGGTGGACCAGACGATGGATGTGTATGCGGACCTCCTGCAATCCAAGTATCTCGCGCGGCCAGCCGCGGGCGAAAAAGCCGCGTTAAAACAGGCCGCGGAATAGACACGCCATGGGGGGTGCGAACATCCTTGTCATCAAGCTCGGCGCGCTGGGCGATTTCATCCAGGCTCTCGGCCCCATGGCCGCGATCCGCCGTCATCATGCAAACGACCGCATCACGCTGCTCACCACCGCGCCGTATATTTCCCTGGGCCGCGAATGCGGTTATTTCGACAATGTCATCGTCGACAAGCGACCACGATGGCTGGACCTCAGCGGCTGGATTGACCTGCGCCGCACGCTGCGCGAAGGGCATTACAGCCGCGTTTACGACCTGCAGAACAACGACCGTACATCGTTTTACTTCAAGCTGTTCCAGCCGAAGCCCGAATGGATCGGCACCGCGCCCGGCGCAAGCCACCGCAACACCTCAAAAGAACGCACGGCCGGCAAGGCGTTTGACGGGCATGCGCAGACGCTTGCACTCGCAGGGATTAAAGACGTTACCGTGGATACGCTGTCCTGGATGAAAGGCCGTCACGATTATGAAGGCGTGCACACGCCCTATGTCCTGATCGTTCCCGGCGGGTCAAAAGCGCATCCGCAAAAACGATGGCCGGCGGAACATTACGCCGCGTTTTGCAAAATGCTGACCGCGCGGAAATTCACGCCTGTCATCCTGGGCGCGGAGGCGGAAAAGGATGTCACAGGCGCGATTGCGCGCGCGGCACCGGAAAGTATCGACCTGACAGGGCAGACATCCTTGTTCGATCTTGCCGCGCTCGCCCGTCACGCCTTCGGCGCAGTGGGCAACGATACCGGGCCGATGCACCTGATTGCGCCGACAGGATGCCCGACGATCGTTTTATTTTCCGCGCAGACGAATCCCAAACGCCATGCGCCGCTGGGTCATGATGTTCTTACATTAAAGCAGGATGATCTGCAGGATCTGACGCCCGGTGCGGTGTGGCAGGCGTTTTCAGATCAGCATATGGGCCCGGCGTAAATTTCCGCAAGGCATGCCAGAAGTTTCGGAACGGCCTTATCTTTGAGCGAGTAATAAATCGTCTGTGCTTCGCGCCGGGTGTCGACAATACCGTCACGACGCAGACGCGCAAGATGTTGTGACAGCGCAGACTGGCTGAGGCCAACTTTCTGCTCCAGCTCACCGACGTTTTTTTCACCGTGCTGGAGTATACAGACAATCATCAGCCGCTTCTCGTTGGCCAAAGCCTTTAAAAGAGAAGATGCTTTTTCGGATTGTTCCTCAAGCGTTTTCAAATTCATTCTGCACCGCCCTTGCGGAAGTTCTTTCAAATGCAAAGTCTACAACAACTATAAGTAATAAGCCTTCGCCGGGGGCGCCGACTCTAATTTAAAAAAGTCGAGTATTCAGTTCACTTTTTTTATAAGAAAGTTATAATATAGGTTGCAGTCCTAGCAATAAATGACCTATTTCCTGAAAATAATCAACTCTCTTGAAACGCAGTTTTTTATAGTTTTATTTCGTTTTCTTCCATTATTCTGTAAATAAGGGGGCCGCAGGCTTCGCCGGTAACTTCCGCAAGACACGCTGAGCCACGCAATCCGGCAAAACGGACAAAAACCAGCTGGAAAAATGCAGCGGCCAGGGAAAGACGATGCGGCCTTTGTCCGCAGCAAGGCCTTTGGCAATCAGGACGGCGGCCCTATCCGCTTCAAGAAGCATCGGCATCGGGAAATTATTGGCGTCCGTCATACGGGATTTCACAAAACCGGGGCATACCACGTTGACACGTACGCCCGTGCCGGCCACGGCACCCCGCAGCGCCTCCCCGTAAAACCGCACCGCACCCTTTGAAGCGCTGTACGCCGGGGCGGAAGGAAATCCGCGAAAGCCAGCCAGCGAACTGATCAACGCAATCTGCCCCCGCCCCCGCGCCGTCATACGAGGCAGGACCGGCAGGACGGTGTTCAGCACGCCGTAGAGATTGACATCAAAGATTGCCCGCGCCTGGTTTTCCGGTTCCCCGTTCATCACCCCGCCCGTTCCGCCGGATATGCCTGCGTTGGCGATGACGAGATCGAGCGGCGCCTGTTTTTCCACATCGGCGATCCAGTCTTCCATTTCGGCGCGATGGGCGACGTCGAGAATGGCGATATCCGTCTTTGCCCCTTTCTCGCGGCAGGCGGCGGCCACGTCTTCAAGCCTTTCTTCATTCCGCCCGGACAGGGCCAGGAACACGCCCGGCGCCGCATAATGGAGCGCCAAAGCGCGGCCGATGCCGCTGGAGGCGCCGGTGATCAGGATCGATCGTGGAAGAAATTGCGCATCATTCATAGCGCACCGTAGCAATCCGCCGGTAAAAAAACAAATGCAGGCTTTGCAGCGCGGGCCCGCGCCGCTAAGATACAGGCTTGAAACCACCTCTTGGTAGACTGATAGTATTATGGACAATACCCTGCAGCGGCGCGGCCTGATGTTCGTGCTTTCCTCCCCGTCCGGAGCCGGCAAGACCACGATCACACGCGCCCTTTTGGCAAACAACCTCGACCTTGAAATTTCGATTTCGGCAACGACGCGGCCGCGCCGCCCCGGCGAAGTCGACGGACAAGATTATTACTTCGTCGATATTCCGTCTTTCAACGCCATGGTCGACAATGGTGAGATGCTGGAGCATGCAAAGGTTTTCGGCAATTATTACGGCACGCCGCGACAACCGGTGGAAGAGGCGCTGTCCCGCGGGCATGACGTGATTTTCGACATCGACTGGCAAGGCACGCAGCAATTGCGCGAACAGCGGGAAAGCGATCTCGTCACCGTATTCATCCTGCCGCCCAATGCCAAGGAGTTGGAGCGCCGCCTGCGCGCGCGGGCGCAGGATTCGGAAGAATCCATCCGCCACCGTATGAGCAAGGCCTCCGACGAGATGACGCATTATTCCGAATATGATTATGTTCTGGTCAACAACAATGTCGACCTCGCCATCCAGCAGGCGCAGCATATTCTGGATTCAGAGCGTTTGAAACGCCACCGGCTTCTCGGTATTTCCGATTTTGTGCGCGGCCTGAAAGAAGGGCTTTAGCCCTTCGCCGCAATCGCCTGCGCGAGACGTACGAAATCCGTCACCGCGAGTTCTTCCGCCCGCGCTTCGGGCCGCAGGGCGCAGGCCTCGATCTCAGCCATGTAATCTTTCAGCGAACCGCGGATCATTTTTCGCCGCTGCCCGAACGCGGCGGCGGTCAATTTCTCCATCGCGTCGAACGGGATTGCATCGGCGCGTTTCTTTGGCACGAGCCTAACAATCGACGACGTCACTTTCGGCGGCGGGGTGAACGCGCTGGCCGGAACATCGAACATGATTTTCGCATCGCAGATCCATTGGGATATTACGGACAGGCGGCCATACGCTTTTGATTGCGGCGAGGCCACAATCCGCTGCGCCACTTCTTTCTGGAACATCAGAACGAGTTCCGCGTACAGGCCGGGATTGGCATGCATCTGCTCAAGCCAGCCGGTCAGCAGCGGTGTGGCGATATTGTAGGGAAGGTTGGACACGATCACGAAAGGCGGGACGCATCCCGCCGAAGCCGCCAGCGCGGGAAGATCGGCGTGAAGCGCGTCCTGCTGTACGATGTCGAGCCTTCCCTGCGCCGCGGCTTTCAGGCTTTCCAGCGCGGCAATCGCCCGGGAATCATATTCGATGGCGATGACTTTTCGTGCGCCGGATTCCAGAAGCACGCGGGTCAGGCCACCCGGGCCGGGACCGATTTCAAAAACGCAGGACTCTTTAACCTGACGCGCCGCGCGCGCGATCTTTCCGGTCAGATTCAGATCGAGCAGAAAATTTTGCCCCAGCGATTTTTCCGCACGCAGGCCGTGTTCGCGTATGACATCACGCAGCGGGGGGAGGGCCGCAATCTCAGACACGGCGGTCAATGAAAGCTGCGGATTTCAGGTCGAGCAGCGTTCTTTGCTGCACACGGTCCAGGCGTTCGAAACCGATCATGTTCGTCAGTTCATCCCGCGGAGGAATGGAGTCTTCTGTGATCGTACGCTTTTTCTGAAGATAGAGGATATAAAGTCCATTGCCGGCGCGCACGGGGTTGCTGACTTCGCCATCAGCGAGAGACAACATGGCTTTTTCGAGCGCGGGATCGAGGAAACCTTGCTGTATCCAGCCGAGGCTGCCGCCGTTTTCGGCGCCTGCCGCCTTGGAGAACTGGGCCGCGACAGGACCGAACGGCGCCTTTTTCGCCTGTAATTCCGCCGCCATGCGCTGTGCGAATTGCTGCGCATCGGCATCGCGTTTTCCATCCAGCGGCAGGTATATCTGGGAGACCATGTATTCCGTCTGGCCGATCTTGCTTTTCAGGCGTTCGATCCGCGTGTTCACATCCATATCGGAAACGTTGACCTGCTGGCGCAGTTTTTCTTTCACGACCTTGTTCCAGGAAAGCTGCGCTTTGATCTGGCGCAGCAATGTCTTCATCGGGACCCCTTGCTTTTGCAGGATCGCTTTAAACTGTTCCGGCTCAAATTTGTTTTGCTGCGCGATTGTCTTGAGTCCGTCTTCTACTTCTTCATCGCTAACCATCAGTTTATTGCGCGCGGATTCCTGTAGTTTCAACTGCTCGTCGATCAGGCTTTCGATCACCTGCGGCGTGATCTTGGCGCGGATTTCCTTGCCGTCCGGAATTCCCGAAGAAACCAGCACCAGCTTTATCCTGTCTTCGACATCCGTCATGGAAATGGCATCGTCGTTGACGACCGCGGCAATGGCCATCCTCTGCTGCGCCTGTACGGGCAAAGCGGCAAAGGACGGAACAAACAAAAGAGCGATAAAAATAAAATGTTTCATGCGTCAGATTCCTATGGGCCAGACTGGCCTTGCTTCACGGCGAATTTATGCCCTTTTCTTGTCTGCGAAACGGCCGCCCGGACGATACCGCCCCAGATAGGTCGGCAAGATCACATCCATGGATGTTGCGGTCAGGCCCAGATCATGCAATGCGGGCGCGCCCGCCGCCACGATACTGTCCGATTTCAGGGTTTCCACCTGGTCCGCCGTCAAAAGCGGACTTGGCAGCATGCTGAGCAGACACCCTTGGATTTTGGCAATTCCCCACGGCAGCGAAACCAGCATCGGGCGGCGGCCCGTTTCCGCCGCCAGTTTCTTGTATACATCGCGGAAGGTCAGGACATCCGGACCGCCAAGTTCGTACGTCTTTCCGGCGGTTTCCTGTTCGCGTACGATCACACGCACGGCCGCCGCGACATCGCCCACATAGACAGGCTGTAGCTTCGTCTCCCCGCCGCCGATCAGCGGCAATGCCGGAAAAACCACCGACAGGCGGGCAAACATATTGAAGAAGTCGTCTTCCGGACCAAACACGACCGCAGGACGTACAATGGTTGCAGCGGGGAAGATTTCCCGTACGGCCTGTTCGCCGGCCAGTTTCGATTTTCCGTATTTTGAACCAGCCGTGTCGCAACCAAGAGCGGAAAAATGCACAAGGCGGGAGACGCCCTCATCACGGCAGGCGTGGGCGATAGCGGCCGGAAGGTCTGTATGAATGGCGGTAAACGTGCTTTTGCCTTTTTCAAAAAGGATGCCGATACAGTTGATGACGACATCGCAGCCTTTCACGGCGGCGCGAAGGCTGCCCTCATCCGCATACTTGCAAGCGACGGGCACGACCTGCCCTACGCTGCCGCAGGTTTTCAGGAAATAGGCCCCTTCCGGGGCGCGCGTGGCAACCTTGATCGTGTAACCCAAACGCGCCAGTTCACGGGTGATCTGGCGGCCGATAAATCCTGTGCCGCCGAAAATACAGGCTTTTTTATAGGTTAGTACGGGCATCTTTTACGCCTTCGCAAAGGCCCCGAAGGGCGGTAAACTTAAACATGATTTTTAGCGTGTTTTCTGTCACAATAAAACCATGACTTACCGTTCCATACAAAATTCTTTTATTACAATCCTTTGCATCCTGATTGCGGGGATTTCCGTCCCCTCCTATGCGCAGGATGGGACGGACAGCCTGCGCAAGCAGATGGAGCGCGCGGAAGACGAGGCAAACCGCCAGAGCCGCAACGAAGAATATGAGAATAAATTTGAGGAAACGGACTCTCCCATCCTGGTTGAACTTTTCACGACGACAGACTGCAGCGAGTGCGTGTATGCGGACCGCATGCTGTACGACGCATCGAAAGACAAGCGCGTGATTCCCCTGTCCTGCCGGATCGTCGATTTGAGCGAACTGGAAGGCGGTGAAAGCAACAGTAACACTGCTGGCAGCACAAAAAGTAAGGATGGACCGATCGATCCGTGTGTTTTCCGCCAATGGACTTACCAGACAGGCCCGGGAAACAAAGATACATCCCTCAGCTTCCCTACTTTCGTCTTCAACGGGTTCGACCAGATCAAATCCGGTACGATTTCGCGGTTTGATACCGTGCTGAATTCCTATCACTTCGCCTACAAGAACCGCATCCTTGAAGTTTTCATGCAATGGAAAGACAAGGACACGATCACCGTTCACCTGCCGCGCGATCCGAAAACCGAAAAATCCAGCATCAATGCCAGCGTATGGATCATCCGTTACAAGGATATGGAAGTACAGCGCGTGGACAGCGGTATCAACAAAGGCCGCGTCCTTCGCTTTTCCAACATCATTCAGAATATCCGTCATATCGCCAAGTGGCACGGCCACACACGCAGCATCGATGTCGACGTTCCTGCCCCAACAGGCGGCAAGGACCGCGGCGGGTTTGTCATTGTCGTGCAACAGATGATGGGCCAGCCGGTCCTCGCCGCCGGCAAGCTTGTGGATTATCCGCATCCCAACGACGAGGCGCAGGCCAAGGCCCGCAAGGAAAAGGCCCGCGATGTCGCGGCAGAACGCGCCAAGACGCCGCAGACAGCGCCGTCCGCCACCGTCCAGCCGGTTGCGCCCGCGCCCAAGCCTTAATCAGTCCGCTTTACGGATAAAGGAATCCAGCACGCGCTTGATGCCGCCCGCGCCGAAAGCGATGTCCAGCTTTCCGCCATCCACGTGAACGACCGTGCCATGCCCGAACTTATCGTGCACTACCTTGTCGCCGCGGCGAAATCCGTTCTGGCTGGCGGCATCTGCCCGTGTTTCAACGCGCGTCGCCGATCCTTCGGCAATGGCGGCGCGGCGGGCCGCGAAGTTCTGGCCGAAACCCGATGAATCCCAGTGTGACGAGCGGCCGAATTGACCCGCCTGCGCCATGTCGCTTTCGGTATCGATATGCTCCTCAGGCAGTTCATCAACAAAACGGGAAGGGATTGCGTTGATCCAGTTGCCGTACATGCGGCGGTTGCCGACATGGGAGATGTAGGCGCGTTCGCGCGCGCGGGTGATGCCGACATAGGCAAGGCGGCGCTCCTCCTCCAGCCCCTTCAGGCCGTTTTCATCCATGCTGCGCTGGGACGGGAACAGCCCTTCTTCCCAGCCGGGAAGAAAAACGCATTTGAACTCCAGCCCTTTTGCGCCATGAAGGGTCATAATGGTGATCTGGTCTGCCGTATCGTTGTTGGTATTCTCCATCACCAGCGAAATATGTTCCAGAAACGCCGGAAGATTTTCGAACTCCTCCATCCCGGAAACCAGTTCCTTCAGGTTTTCAAGGCGGCCCGGCGCATCGGGCGATTTGTCCGCCTTCCACATATCGGTGTAACCGGATTCATCAAGAATGATTCCCGCCAGCGCCGCATGGTGCGTTGTTGAAACCAGACCGCGCCAGCGTTCGAAGTCATCGATCAGCCTCATCAGCGTGCCGCGCTGTTTCGGTTTGAATTCTTCCGTCTGCGTCAGGTCGATCACTGCACGGTAGAGGCTGATATCCCTGGCGCGCGCGTGGACCTGCAATATCTGCACCGCCGCATCGCCAATGCCGCGTTTGGGGGTGTTGATGATGCGTTCGAACGCAAGATCGTCATCCTGCTGGTTCACAACGCGCAGGTAAGCCAGCGCATCGCGCACTTCCAGCCGTTCGTAGAAGCGCGGGCCGCCGATAACGCGGTATGGCAGGCCAAGCTGGATAAATCGTTCTTCGAACTCACGCGTCTGGAAACCCGCCCGCACAAGGACCGCCATATCGTTCAAGCCGTATTTTTTATGTTGCAGCGATTCGATCTCTTCGCCCACCCAGCGGGCCTCAGCCTCCCCGTCCCACAAACCCTTGACGCGGACTTTTTCACCATCGCCTTCGGAGGTAAACAACTCCTTGCCTAGGCGGCCTTCATTGTTGGAAATCACGGCGTTGGCGGCAGACAGGATATGCCCTGTGCTGCGGTAGTTTTCCTCAAGCCGGACGACCACGGCACCGGGAAAATCTTTTTCAAAGCGCAGGATATTGTCCACTTCGGCGCCGCGCCAGCCGTAGATCGACTGGTCGTCGTCCCCAACGCAGCAGATATTCCCCGATCCCTTCGCCAGCAGGCGGAGCCAGAGATATTGGGCAACGTTCGTGTCTTGGTATTCATCCACCAGCACATATTTAAATCGGCGGTGGTAGTCCGCCAGCACATCCGCGTTTTTGGGGTCTTTGAAAATCCGGATCATATGCAGCAAAAGATCGCCGAAATCGGCTGCGTTGAGCGTGCGCAGGCGCGCCTGATATTGCGTGTAAAGCGCGTGCAGCTTGCCGTTCGCAAGATCCCCCGCCTCGTTCACGCCGATATCGGACGGGGCTAGCCCCTTGTCCTTCCATGAGCCGATCTTGTCGGCGATCATTTTCGGCGGCCATTTTTTCGTATCGATATTCTCCGCCTCCATCAGCTGTTTCACCAGCCGCACCTGGTCGTCTTGATCGAGGATGGTGAAGGAGGAGGTAAGGCCGACGAGATCTGCATGACGGCGCAGCATGCGCGCGGCCAGCGCGTGGAACGTGCCAAGCCACCACCCCTCCACCGGCGCGCCGCCGAGCAGCGAGGACACGCGGTGCTTCATTTCCTGCGCAGCCTTGTTGGTAAACGTAACGGAAAGAATTTGTCCCGGATACGCCTTTCCCGTGCGCAGCAAATGCGCAAGGCGCGTGGTCAAAACGCGGGTTTTGCCCGTTCCCGCACCGGCAAGCACGAGCACCGGGCCTTCGGTCGCCTCCACCGCGCGGGCCTGCGCGGGGTTGAGCGAGGAAATCAGCGGATCGGTAGGAGCAGGTGCGTTTTGCATGCAAAAGAAGTAACCCTCGCAGCCCCGGCGGGCAAGGCTTTTGTTCTAGGCAAAAACGATAGAAATGCGGCGGTTTTGCTTTCCCTTGTTTTCTATCTTGGCAATCTGTACCAGGCCAATCTCTCTTGTCGATTTTACGTGTGTGCCGCCGCATGGCTGTAAATCCACCGTATTGTCCGGCGAGCCGATGCGCACCAGCCTGA
>JBDHTU010000031.1:0-12678 GCA_039808805.1 Micavibrio sp. | reverse complement strand
GCGTATCGCGCAGGTTGAGGGTTTGCATTTCCTCCGGTGTGATGTGTTTCGCAGCCTTGAGGACTTCTTGGCGAATTTTTTCCTGCGGCAATGTTTGCGCGGAATTCAAGATCGGCGCTGCACGGGCAAACAGGTCTCCCAGCGTATCCGCGTTGGCTTCCAGGAAGGTGGAAAACCGATTTGCGTTTGCCGAACCCAGCGCTGCAATCAATATATCGACATTGCGTTTATGCGCCTCGCGCGCGTTCTGCGGCGCAATGACGTCCTGCTGACCTTTTTTAACCCGGCGTGCCAAACCCAACCCCCTGATAATTCAACATAATTAACGTTTGAATGAAATTGAGTTTATCATAATATGTAAAACTCTACCAGCTTTTCCGGTTTCTGGCGGATTTCCGCGGGCCGCCGCGGCTGTGGACGGGGCTTTGTGCCCCGCACACCAAACTTGATTTCAGGACGTATGTCTTTATAAAGAGGGAGGTTTTTATTCACCCATCCTTCCCAAGCGAAAGAGATAACGACAATGGCTGTATTGGTTGGCAAAGACACGAAAGTGATCTGTCAGGGTTTCACGGGCGCGCAAGGCACCTTTCACTCCGAACAGGCGATTGCCTACGGCACCAAGATGGTGGGCGGCGTCACGCCGGGGAAGGGCGGTCAGAGCCACCTGAACCTGCCGGTTTTCAACACGGTGGATGAAGCCGTCAAAAAAACCGGCGCCAATGCCTCGGTCATCTACGTTCCGCCGCCGTTTGCGGCCGACTCTATCCTTGAAGCGATCGACGCCGAAATCCCGCTGGTGGTCTGCATCACCGAAGGCATCCCGGTGCTCGACATGGTCAAGGTCAAGCGCGCGCTGTCCGGTTCCAAAACCCGCCTGATCGGGCCGAACTGCCCCGGTGTCATTACGCCCGGCGAATGCAAGATCGGCATCATGCCCGGCCACATTCACAAGCGCGGCAAGGTCGGGATCGTTTCCCGTTCCGGCACTCTGACCTACGAAGCGGTTGCCCAGACGGGCGCTGCTGGCCTCGGCCAGACCACCTGCATCGGTATCGGCGGCGACCCGGTCAACGGCACCAACTTCATCGACTGCCTGGAAATGTTCCTGGCCGATGACGAAACGCAGGCGATCCTGATGATCGGCGAAATCGGCGGCACGGCGGAAATCGAAGCGGCTGAATTCTACAAATCGCAGAAGAAGAAAAAGCCGATCGGCGGATTCATTGCCGGTGCCACGGCTCCTCCGGGCAAACGCATGGGCCATGCCGGCGCGCTGATCTCCGGCACGGACGATACGGCGCCTGCGAAAATGGAAGCGATGCGGTCCGCGGGCTTCGTCGTTTCCGACTCCCCCGCCGGTCTCGGCGATGCGGTTGTCGAAGCGATTAAAAAGGCCGCTTGATGTTCGAAACCGCCCTTCAGTGGCTGATGCATATTATCGAGACGCTGGGGTATCCCGGCGTCTTCATTATGTCCGCGCTGGAGAGCACGTTTCTGCCGATCCCGTCTGAGGCGACCTTGATCCCGGCGGGCTACCTGATCCATCAGGGCACGTGGAACGGCCCGCTGGTCTTCGCATTGGCCGTGGCCGGAACGCTGACCGGCTCCCTTGCCAATTATGCCATCGCTTATTATTGCGGGCGGTTCGTGCTGGTAAAGTACGGGAAATACCTGCTGATGGATGAGGCGAAGCTGACTTATATGGAATCCTACTTCGTCAAACACGGCTCGCTATCCATCTTCCTCGGCCGCCTGGTGCTCGGTGTACGGCACTTCATTTCCTTTCCGGCGGGACTTGCCAGGATGGATCTGAAGAAATTCTGCCTTTATACCGGCCTTGGCGGCGGCCTGTGGACGTTCATCCTCCTCGCCATCGGCTATATGATCGGCGACAATAAGGAATTGCTGGTCTCCTTCCTTCCTGTCGTAAAGGTGTGTTTCCTGCTCGGCGTGATCTGCGTGAGCCTCTGGTACTGGCGCAAGCACCGCAAAATGCACACCCTGCCGCCGCAGGTTTGACGCCAGACGCTTTCTGCCCGGCAATTATTTCCATATCTTAGAAAAATCTGCCTTCACTTTAACTGATTTTTTACCACTATCCCACTGAAAACGCTAAAAAAATACGTTTTTTGTGGCATCGGTGTTGCAACGCTCTCTGCGGAGTGAGTTTCAACAAGGAAGTAAGGTGGTTCACATGTTAAACGTTCTTTCGATTTCCAGCCTGGCCGGTGTTTTTATGGCGGCCGTCAACCTGATGTGCGCGTTCACGCCGGGCACATTGATCCAGGTGCTCGGCCTGTCTGCAACCATGTAAGGCAATCCCAAGGAGAGTTGTGATGAAAATTGTTTTAACCCTGTTTTTGGGCGCGGCCCTGACGGCCAGCACGGTTTTGAACCTTGCTTTCACTTTCGCGCCGGAGGCGATGACGCGGGCCGTCCTGCATTTATTCGCCGCATAAGAATTTGTTAGTTCCCCGTTCCTGGTCCCCCCGTTTCCCCCGACGGCAGGAAAACTAACAAACCGGGACCTTCCCCAAGGATCCCACCCTAGTACCGAAGTCCCTCGTAACCAAACTTGGGCGGGCCCCGTAAAAAGGGTCCGCCTCTTTTCTTTGCTTGGAACGGCGGGGGTTTCTGTCATATCTTGAAAGGGATAATAAACAGCCGATTGAGTGCCCGATGGACCCGACCGCCCACAATGCGGATGAAATCTTCAGCCAGCTTTCGCCGGATGACGAAAAAATCCTGATTTCCCTGCCTTACAGGATCGGCCTGTATGTAAGCTTTTCCGACATAACCGGCGGTTGGGACGCGCAGGAGGCTGAGATGAAATCCCTGACCTCTATGCTTCGCGAATTCTCGGAAGATTTTTACAAAACCGAATTTGCGCAGAAAGTCTTGCGGGAGTGCCTTCAGGCGCGCGGGCAATGGCCTTCCCTGTCGAACGGGGTTGATAAGGTGCCGGATCAGGCAAAAGCCATGGTGCGCACATTGTCCGCCATGCTGATGCCGGATGAGCTGGAGCAGTTCTGTGCGCTGCTCATGGATATCGCGTTTGCCGTGGCGATGGCGTTCCGCGAAAATGATCGCCCGGTATCGAGCCAGGAAAAACCGATCCTGCGGGAAATCCTTTCCCGCCTCGGCGGCATCCTTGCGGAAAAACACCCGCTCGATCACATCAATATCAGCGAGAGCGAGCGGGCCGCATTGCGCAGCCTTGCCGATATGCTGGAATACAAGAGACTGTAAGGAGGAGTTTTCATGTCGAGCCTGAATGATTTTCTGGATGAAGACCGCGTGCTGATCGTGTCCATGCCGGTGCGCATCGGTTTCTGGATGTCCCACGCTGACGATGCCAAAGGCACGCAGCGCGACGATGAGAAGGAGCGTCTGGCGCTGGAAAAAGCGTTAAAGATGATCGAATCCAAAACCGCGGATTCCCGTTTCATCAACGATGTCTGCGAATATGCGCTCACCAACAAGGCGGAATGGGGCGGCTGGTCGGCGTCCTCTGATACGGCGCTGGCGGACCTTCCGAAGGCGTTGCGCAAGGTTGAAGACGTTCTGACCGCCAAGGATTTGAAAGATTATAAATCCGCGATCTACCGCGTGGCCGGGATCGTGGCGCAGGCCGCGGCCGAAGGCGGGGAAGACGACCTTTCCAGGGAAGTGATGGGTAGCAAGCTGTTCTCCCGTCTTCTTGACAAGCTTTCCGTAAAAACGGATATGAGCATGCCGGACAATATCAGCGCCGCCGAAAAGGCCGCCTTGCAAAAATTGCTGGCATGCTTAAAAGGATAGGGCTTTTGCTTTGCCGGGCGCTGTCGTAAAATACGGCGACCCCGGTGAAAATCCCGGAAAAAGAACCATATAATCGTCAAAAGGGCCGCGAATAGAGCGCGGTGTGCATAGAAATGTCCGAAAATCTGTCTTTCCTTACCGGCGCGAATTCCGAATATATCGCCCACCTGTATTCCAGCTACCTGAAAAACCCCGGCAGCGTCGATCCCAGCTGGAAGGATTTCTTCATCACGCTGAACGACCGCGAAATTACCATTCTGCGCGAACTGCATGGCGCCTCCTGGACGCCCGCTGAAAACCGCCGCGACCAGAACGGGTTTGACGATGTGCAGCCGGCCAACTCGAACGCCAACACGCACGGCGCGCCCGCTATGGCGGCTTCCGGCGATGCGCGTGCGGCTGCGCTGGATTCCATCCGTGCGCTGCAACTTATCCGCGCCTACCGTGCGCGCGGGCACCTGCTGGCCAATCTGGACCCGCTCGGCCTGAAACAGATCGACTACCACCCGGAACTGGACCCCGCGCATTACGGTTTCACCGATGCGGACAAAAACCGGAAAATCTTTGTGGGCGGCGTGCTGGGCATGGATACCGCAACGCTCGATGAAATCCTCACCGCGTTGAAACAGACCTATTGCGGCTCCATCGGCGTTGAATTCCTGCACATGTCGGACCCCGATGAGAAACAATGGGTGCAGGAACGCATCGAGGGGCCGCGCAACCAGACGGATTTCACCGTGAACGGCAAGCGCGCGATCCTGCAACGCCTGACCGCGGCGGAGAATTTTGAAAAGTTCCTGCATACCAAGTATGTGGGAACGAAGCGCTTCGGCCTCGACGGCGGCGAGAGCATGATCCCCTGTATCGAACAGATCATGAAGCGCGGCGGCCAGCTCGGCTTGAAAGAAATCGTCGTCGGCATGGCCCACCGCGGACGCCTGAACGTCCTCACCAACGTGATGGGCAAGCCGTTTACGGCCGTGTTCTCTGAATTCCAGGGCGTGTCCGCCGTGCCGGACGATGTCCAGGGATCGGGCGACGTGAAATACCACCTGGGAACAAGCGCCGACCGTGATTTTGACGGCAACGTCATTCACCTTTCGCTGACGGCCAACCCCTCGCACCTCGAATGCGTCAACCCGGTCGTGATCGGCAAGGTGCGGGCGAAGCAGGCGCAGCGCGGCGATGGTGGCAATAGGATGGTGATGCCGCTTTTGATCCATGGCGATGCCGCGTTCGCGGGGCAGGGCGTGGTGCCGGAGACGCTGATGATGTCGGATCTTCCCGGCTACCGTATCGGCGGCACGATGCATATCGTCATCAACAACCAGATCGGTTTCACCACGCGCCCGCAATTCGCGCGCTCCGGCCCTTACTGCACGGATGTCGCGAAAATGGTCGGCGCGCCGATCTTCCACGTCAACGGCGATGATCCGGAGGCCGTCGTCCACGTCGCGCGCATGGCGATCGAATACCGCCAGCAGTTCGGCAAGGACGTGGTGATCGACCTGTATTGCTACCGCCGCTTCGGCCACAACGAAGGGGATGAGCCAGCCTTTACGCAGCCTTTGATGTACAAAAAGATCAAGGACAAGGAAACCACGCGCGAAATATACGCGCAGCAATTGATAAAAGAATCTGTCGTCACGGATGCCGAAGCGAAAGCGATGTCCGACGAATTCAACAAGTACCTGGAAGACGCGTTTGAGGCTACAAAAAGCTATAAGCCCAACAAGGCCGACTATCTCGAAGGCCGCTGGACGGGCATGAAAGTCGCTTATGGCGATGACCGCCGCGGCGAAACAGCCGTGCCGGTGGATCGCCTGCAGGAAGTCGGCAAGGCTCTCTACACGGTGCCGCCATCCTTTGCCGCGAACCCGAAAATCGTTCGCCTGCTTGAGGCGAAAAAGAAAATGTTCGAAACCGGCAAGGAATTCGACTGGGCGACCGCCGAGGCGCTGGCCTTCGGCACGCTTTTGCGTGACGGTTATGCCGTCCGCCTGTCGGGGCAGGATGTCGGGCGCGGTACGTTCTCGCACCGTCATGCGATCATGTACGATCAAAACACCGAAGAAAAATACATTCCCCTGCAACATGTTGCCGACAAGCAGCCGAAATTCGAGGCGCACGACTCGCCGCTGTCCGAGTTCGCCGTTCTCGGTTTCGAATACGGCTACACGCTGGCGGAACCGAAAACGCTGACCCTGTGGGAGGCGCAGTTCGGCGACTTCGTCAACGGCGCGCAGACGATCATCGACCAGTTTATCTCCTCCGGTGAATCGAAATGGCTTCGCATGTCGGGTCTCGTTATGCTGCTGCCGCACGGGATGGAAGGGCAGGGGCCGGAACATTCCTCCGCGCGTCCTGAACGATTCCTTGAACTTTGCGCGGAAGACAACATGCAGGTGACGAACATCACGACGCCTGCCAACTATTTCCACGTCCTGCGCCGCCAGATGTGCCGTGACTTCAGGAAGCCGTTGATCAACATGTCGCCGAAATCGCTGCTGCGTCACAAACTCGCGGTTTCCGATCTCGCCGATTTCGGACCGGGAACGGCCTTCCACCGCGTCCTTTGGGACAATGACCGCGATACGCTGGCCAAGCCCAAAGATATCAAGCGGATCGTGCTCTGCACCGGCAAGGTGTACTACGACCTGTTGGCCGAACGCCGCGAACGCAAGATCGACAATGTCATGCTCCTGCGCGTGGAACAGCTTTACCCGTTCCCGCACAAGACGCTGGCGGAAGAGCTGAAGCAATACCCGAACGCCGACATCGTCTGGTGCCAGGAAGAACCGCAGAACCAGGGCTATTGGCACTTCGTCGACCGCCGGATCGAGGCGGTGCTGGCGGAGATCAAGCATAAATCGCCGCGTCCGCGCTTTGTCGGCCGTATTCCGGCCGCCGCGCCCGCGACCGGGCTTCTCGCCCGCCACCAGGCGGAACAGGCAAAGCTGATCGGCGAGGCGTTGAAGGTTTAGGAAATCTGTGGCGTTCTTGCGGCGGCAATCGATTGTGGCCCGCGCGTTTTCTCTATAATAAGAGTGCGCAGCATGACTGCCGCCCTGTTATCGCGATCATAAGAGACGGCCTTTTCCAGACTGGAAAGGGCCGTCTCTTTTGCGCCTGGCTCTCTTTGATTGAGAACAAGGCAGGCATGCGCGTAAAACCCCCTGGAAATGTCTGATGGGTTTGTCTTTTGATGGGCGGGCAGCGTGTAGGCTGTGGCGCGGGCAAATTCCTCAAAAGCCTGTTCCCTTCTTCCGGGTCTGTATCCCGTTATCTCGGCATGCATTTGCACCGTATCGGCAATCATGGATGCTGTGAGTGGTCCATATGATCTCAAGGCATTCATGGCGTTCGTGGTCACCGCGTCCGGTGGTTGTGCCGCTATGGGTAAAGATGATTCCCCTGTCTTATCCAGAGAACCATGCAGGGCTATATGCACGATGACAGCTCGGTTGCCGGCTTGTTCTTCCGTATCGCCGCATTCTTTCGATAGTAGACGGAAACCGAGATACTGGTATGCCCTTTCGGATGTAGGTTTTTTTTCAAACGCTGTCCATGCCAATTCCCGCAACGTTACGGACAACAGGCTTTGCTCTTCCATCTCTGCCGTGTTTATAAGCGATGAAAATTTGTCGATGAATTCCTGGGCATGTTCGGCAGGGGTCGGACTGGCCGCAATTGCCTTCAATAGTCCGTGTTTGCCTGAGTGGTTACCGTCAAACCAAAACGGAAAAGAATGCAATGCCGATTGGTATTTGTAATCGCCAAGCTTGACGCAAACGCTCTTCTGGCCATCTGCGCCTTCTATAATCTGTACGGTGCTGTTCATTCTTCCCCCCCAGGGTTTTGTATTCCATAACATTTAGGTTAGGGCGCTGGCAACTAATATCGCAAATTCGGCAAAATAAAATATTTTCCGTTATGCGCTGTTAAGCAACTGTTTTATAAATAAAATCTCTGGATAACGGCGCGGTTTCTTACTTTCCTGCAGATTAGATCGCTTTGGCTTTCTGCCCGCTCCTAAAACCGCCCTCCGGGGAGTTTTTTTGTGGAACCTGCCGCCCGTATTTGCCATATGTCTTTCATGACTTCTGCAACCATGTGGAAAGCGCGTCTGATAACGCCGGATGGCCGGGATGCGACGGTTCAATTGCCGGGCATGCCGTTGGAGCCAGGCGCGCGGTACTATGTGCACGATCCGAAATACGGGCGGCTCTGCTGCGCTTATTGCGATACTGCCGTCCATTACAGATCGGCTTCGCCCAGCATCGCGGGAAGCAGCTTTGGCGGGCGCAGCGCCCACTTCGTTACCAATCCCGAACAAAAACACGGCGAAAGCTGTTTGTGGGAATTGCGCGATCCATCGCAAAGCTTTCAGGAAATAGACCCGTCGAAAGGGTATCGCATTCATATCAATACACAGTGGTACAGCGATCTCTACAACAACGCATCGGGCGTTTACGGGCGCGGGCCGGGCGGGCGCATTGAAATTCTAAACCGCGATTTGAAAGGCCGGGAAAAGCTTGTTGTTAAGACGGCGGCGCAAATGGCGGATTTCGTTAAAAAAGGGAATTTCCCCCGCGTCGCGGACTCGGTGGTGATTTTCCGCAACAGGCTTTACCGCTGGAACGAATTTTTTATTCATGCGGGAAATGACACGCGGCGGTTCGAAGACTTGGTCAGCCGCGCCCGCTCTGCACCGAAAAAAGAATTGCCCGCTTGCATGATGGAATTCAAAACGGGCGACGTCCAGATTTTGTATAGGAGTTCAAGCAAAGAAGTTAAAGCTATTCCGATCAAACTTCCGCGTACAGGCGGGAAGCCGCGGGAAATTCAGCCGACGCTCGATTTCCGCGGCTGTGCGGACATGCGCGCGCTTGTATCCTTCGAAGCGCCGAAACGGTCTTTTTTCGTGATGGGGCAGGTGATGCACAACCGCTTCGAGGGAGATTATAAAACAATCGATTATCTGAAGATGCGTATCCTCACCGCCGACCAGATGGTCGAAGCGGCCGTGCGGAATCTTTACAATGCAGGGCTTTCGCGGCGGTCCGGCCCTGTACCTGAATTATAAGTTCGTGTCCTCGGCCAGGCTTCCGGTTTTTGCCGCAGCGTTTTTCTGTTTGCGCGAAAGCCAGGCGCGAACGGGTTCGTCATAGAATTTGCTCACGAGGATCGCGACCATAAATGTGATGATGATTGCGCAAGACTGCGGAGCAAAGGAATAAAAAGATATTCCAAAATTGTTTTCGCTGACGGATTTTACGATCATCCCGACCGGCATGTGCAGGCAGTACAGGGGATAGGATATCCACCCCAGGAACGCGCACGCCTTCAATATTTTCTCATTTTCGCAAACGGTCATTGCACCGATAACCAAAAAAACCGGCATGACAAAAACGATGCCGACAAAGTTATAAAGCCCCTTCACTTCAAGGGGGATGCCGATAAAAACCACAAGGGCAAGGGCGATGATCGTGCTTTTGCAAGGTATTTTCTGCAAAAGCGCCGTTGTGGGGTGTGCGCGTATTTTATCCATGATCCGGTAAATGAACATGCCGAGTGCAAAGCCGAAAAGCACCCGGACGAAACCGGCGGCAAACAGGTGGGAACCCCAGCCGGTATGCGTGGCAATACCAAGATTGATGTTTGTGATCAGGTAGAAAATGATAAAGCCGATAAGCCCGCCGAAACAGGCCATACAAAAAACGCCCAATTGCTTTTTGTTCAACCGGCACAGGCCGACGAAGGCAAGGCTTGCGAACATTTCAAAGAACAACGACCAGAGCGGGCTGTTGGCCGGGAAAATAACGACGTACCCCTCTCTCGTATTCGTATAATCCAGAAAAGGTATAAAGACCGCGTTGAGGAGCGCAACCGACCATAATTCCGAATGGCTGGAAATACCCAATGGCAATTCCCGTGCGAATATGTAGGCCAAAACGCCGGCGAACAGCGCGAACAAAAACATCGGATACAGGCGGATAATCCGTTTTTTAATATAATCTATCGCGGGCATTCCGCCGCGAAGGCGGCTTCCATAGGAATGCATGATGACAAAGCCGCTGAGCATGAAGAAAAGGTCAACCGCAACCGGCGCATGCTGAAACAGGGGCCGCGGGCCGAACTGTGTGAAATGATGGATCATGACGGTCAGCGCGGCGATTCCGCGCATGCCGTCCAGAACTTCATAACGGGTATGATTTTGATCCATCAATGTATTTCCGGAGTAATTATTTCAAAAAGCGCAGTAAAGACCAGGCGTGTTCAAAGTCAATGCTAAAATACGCGGTCCAAAACCATATTTTCCTTTTGTTTTACAAGAATGTTTTCGGCGGGTCACAAGCCCGAAACGCTTGACCTTGCGGGGCGTTCGCGCCATGTTAGGGGCGAACAAACCCACGCCTGTCAAAGAGATAAAAATGGCTGAAATCAAAGTCCCCACCCTTGGAGAATCCGTATCCGAAGCAACCGTTGCGAAATGGTTGAAAAAGGAGGGGGATGTCGTCGCCGCGGATGAGACGATCGTCGAACTTGAAACGGATAAGGTAACGCTCGAAGTCAACGCGCCCGCTGCCGGCGTTATTTCCCGTATTATTGCCCCTGAGGGGTCCAATGTCGGGGTCGGGGCCATTCTGGGGGAAATCGGCGCAGGGTCTGCCGCCAACGATACGAAGGCTTCCGCCGCGAAGGCCGATGCCGTTGCACCTCCGCCGGCGGCACCGGCTCCCGCCGTTGCGGTTCAGGCCGCGCCGACTGCCGCCACCTCCGCCGTTACCGAGGGCGATTCCCGCAACGGCCCCGCCGCGAACAAGATGATGGCGGACAACAGTATCAACCCGTCCGCGGTTCAGGGCACGGGCAAGGACGGCCGCGTCACCAAGGGTGATGTTATCGGTCACATGGAAGGCGGCAAGGCCGCTGCGCCTGCGCCGGAAAAACAATCCCCGCCGCAGCAGGTATCGTATCCGTCAGCGCCGTCCGCATCCGGCCCGCGCGAGGAACGCGTGAAGATGACGCGCCTTCGCATGTCCATCGCCAAGCGTTTGAAAGAGGCGCAGAACACGGCGGCCATGCTGACGACGTTCAACGAAGTGGACATGACCAACGTCATGGAGATGCGCAGCCAGTATAAGGACGCCTTCGAAAAGAAATACAAAACCAAGCTCGGCTTTATGTCGTTCTTCGTCAAGGCGGCCGTCAACGCGCTGAAGGAGTTCCCGGCCGTGAACGCCGAAATAGACGGCGATGAAATCGTCTATAAAAACTTCTACGATCTCGGCGTTGCCGTTTCGACACCGCAGGGCCTCGTCGTTCCGGTCGTTAAAGACTGCGATACGAAGAACATGGCGCAGATCGAAAAGGATATCGCCGATCTCGGCATGAAGGCCAAGGACGGCAAGCTGACGATTGAAGAAATGAAGGGCGGCACGTTCACCATCACCAACGGCGGCATCTTCGGCTCCATGCTGTCGACGCCGATCCTGAACACGCCACAGGTGGCTATCCTCGGTATGCACAACATCGTGCAGCGCCCCGTGGTCATGCCGAACGGCGAGATCAAGGCGCGCCCGATCATGTATGTGGCGATGTCCTACGACCACCGCATTATCGACGGGAAAGAGGCTGTCTCCTTTCTCGTCCGCATCAAACAGGCGATCGAAGACCCGCAACGCCTCGTCCTCGAAATCTAGTCACAAAAAAACCCCGCAATCTGCGGGGTTTTTATTGTTGTTCATAAAATCCAATCAAGGACCAGTCGGGTCCGGTGCAGCGAGTTGCGTCATGATCAATCTTATACTGCGCTCCAGTTGTGTGTCGCCTTTGAGATCGTCGGCGGGAAAACAATCTACCCGGGTCCCGGTTGCGTTCTGCCACGCGTCGACCATTGGTTGGCATACCCTGCCAGAATTCATATCGTATGTCGCGACAGGCGATTCTGAATGACCAATTTCTGCCGATGGCATATACCATATATCGCCAGGGCTGTTTGGGGATAATGCACTCATAACGGCTTTTTGGAATTCATCGCCGCTGAGAGAAAAGATGTCAGGATCTTTTTGCAATACCATGTCGGCGGCAAATTTTGTATTTTGAGGGGTAATATCAAAATTATAAGTTTGGATGGTTAGCGGCTCTTTAAAAACTTCAACTGTATCGCCTTTAACGATAATGCGTCCTTCTCCGTCAAGAGAAGCTGCTTTTTGTTCGGCCAAATTTTCGGTTGCTCTGACGCGCGACTTGTCACGAACTTGTTCGAAAAGGGCTTTGATCCTGTCTTCGTTTTTCGCCGTCATAGCCCCTGTGAAGGTCGAAGGAGGTATAGAAATAGATTCAGGCACATATTCGGGTATGGAAGATTCTTCTTTATCCGGAAAATCCTTGTTACCAACGACGAATCCTAACAGGGCGCCAAGTGATACAGCGATTAATTTTTGATAACGCTCTCTCTTTTCTAGTGCTTCCATAATAATTCACCTCCGATTGAATGTGCGCCACACTATGGGGGTATGTTTGTTATGTCAACAAATATTTTATTAACCAGTTTTACGTGTATTGCAGGATTCCGGCTTTCGAAAGCTGTTCCATCGCCGTAAAGGCGCTGGAATCCCGCGCTTTTCGCAAATCGCCCACCGTAATCCGGCCAATACCCGCGCCGACAAGGTTGACCTGCTCGCGGCTGGTCGGGACCTGGGAGCAGAAAAGAAATCCTTCCACCAGCATAAAACCATGCCGCGCCATATACATCAGAACGCGGTTTACCGGCTCCTGGAACAAGGTGTATTTGTTGTCTTCTTTCTGTTCCAGGATCTGGATATCGTCCGGATCTTCGGTGGTGAAGCCCGTGACGGCGTGCCCGCG
>JBDHTU010000030.1:0-13029 GCA_039808805.1 Micavibrio sp. | reverse complement strand
CTCTGCATATCATTCATGTATATTTGAAAATGCTAACAAAATAAGCGTCCTTAATTCAATAGAAAAATAATATTTCGCGACGCAAAACTTGGAAGAAATAAAAGATTCTCGTCTGATTTAGGAAATTCGTAAGATTATTGCTGTGGATAATCGTGTATAACCCGCCGTCTTAGAAAAGAACTTGTGCAGGCGAAAGGCCATGGCTATAAGGGGCCCAAATTCAACGGCACTATATTAATAGAGGTTAACAATGGCGATCGAACGCACCCTTTCCATCCTGAAACCGGACGCCACGCGTCGCAACCTGACGGGCGCGATCAACAAGAAATTTGAAGATGCGGGTCTGCGCATCGTCGCGCAAAAGCGCGTCAGGCTGTCCCGTCAGCAGGCTGAGAAATTCTATGAAGTGCACAAGGAGCGGCCGTTCTACGGCGAACTGGTGGATTTCATGATCTCCGAACCCGTTGTCGTTCAGGTTCTGGAAGGCGACAATGCCGTCGCGAAAAACCGCGAAGTCATGGGTGCTACCAACCCGGAAAAGGCCGATCCCGGCACGATCCGCAAGGAATTCGCCGTTTCCATGGGCGAAAACTCGGTTCACGGCTCCGACTCCCTCGAAAACGCGGTCAGTGAAATCGCCTTCTTCTTCAAGGATGATGAAATCGTCGGCTGACTTGTTTTAGGCCGCGCCGACCCAGTCTTTGAGGATGCTGCGCGCCCGCACGCTGGCGCTGGGCAGGGAGTCGATCAGGCTGACAATCCCGTCGGATTCCTTGTTCTTTGCCTTGCGCTCCGCCTGCGCGGCGATGGAGCTGATCTCAACCAGCCCGAAATTCCCCGCCATCCCTTTGAGTTCATGCGCGCGCGCCGCCAGCGCGTCGAGGTCGCCGGTCTGGGCGGCTTGGTCCATCGCCGCCAGGATTTCTTCTGTCTTTGCGATCAGGTCGTTCAGGAGTTCTGACAGCGATGTCGCGCCGATCGTGTCTTTCAGGCTTTGCAGCATGTCCGGGTTGAACACGCCGTCGTAATTCACCGGTTCTGGCGCCGCCGCGGCTTCCGCCGGTATTGTCGCGGCCGGCATATCCGGCTCATGCCTGCGCTCGTTCTGTCCCGGCGCCTTGATTTCCCGCTCGAATGATTTCATGGCGATTTCCTTCACAGTGGCGCGCAGCTTGTCGGGATCGATCGGCTTTCCGAGGAAACCGTTCATCCCGTCCGCCAGATAGCGTTCTTTGTCCTCGCGGCTGATATTGCCTGTCAGGGCGATCACGGGGATCTGCGCCTTGGACCGCTGCCCGTGCTCACGCAGGATTTTCGTGGCCTCGTTCCCCTTGATGCCGGGAAGTTCGATGTCCATCAGGACGAGGTCAAAATCATAACGGTTGATCTTGTCCAGCGCCTCGTCGGCGGAACCGCAACTGACCATCTCGTGCTTGCCGCTTTCGAGGAAACCCGCAATCACTTTGCGGTTGATGGCGTTGTCGTCGACGATGAGGATTTTCAGCGGCCGTACATATTCCTCTTCCGGCGCGGCGGGGCGGCGGGGCGCATCCTGCGATATCGACAGGCCTTTTTCCATCTCCAGCGTGAAGAAGAATGTGCTGCCTTCGCCTTCCTTGCTGTTAATGTTGACGGAGCTTCCCATGTTCTCGATCAATCCTTTTGAAATGGCGAGGCCAAGGCCCGATCCGCCGAATTTCCGCGCGATGCTGGCATTGGCCTGGCTGAAGGGATTGAACAGCGATTTTTGTGCGTCGGCCGGGATGCCGATGCCGGAATCCTGCACGGCGAAATAGATCATGTGCTTGTCGCTCTGCGTCTGCGCATCCTGATCGGGCATGTTGAGGATCTTGACGAGCAGCGTCACGCTGCCTTTTTCCGTGAACTTGATCCCGTTCCCCATGAGGTTGAGGAGAATCTGGCGCAGGCGCGTCGGGTCTCCCTTGACGAAGCGGGGAAGATCGTCGTCCACGCGCGCGCTCAGGGTAATGCCTTTTTCCTGCGCGTGACCGGACATCAGGGTCACGATGCCCTGGATCAGGCGGTGCAGGTCGAAACTGATATTCTCCAGGTCGATCTTGCCGCGCTGGATTTTTTCAAAGTCTAGAATGTCGTTGAGAAGGGCGAGCATCGCCTCGCTCGATTCCTGGATAGTCAGGGCGTAATCGCGCTGCTGCTTGGAAATGTTGGAATCGAGCAAGAGGCGCACCATGCCCATGATGCCGGTCATCGGTGTGCGGATCTCGTGGCTGACAACGGCCAGGAAGGCGGATTTGGCGCGGTTGGCTTCGTCGGCGTCTTCCTTGGCGCGGCGCATGTCTTCGGTGCGCTGGGCCTCCTTGGCGCGGAAATCAGCCAATTGTTCGCGTTCTTTTTCGATCACTTTCAAAAGGCGGGTGTGGTCCGCCATATCCTTGGTTTCTTTCAGACGCGGCAGAGTCAGGATTTGCGGCGTGTTGCTGCCGGAACGATCATCTTCGGAAATTAATGAAAGCCGCTCGTTGAACGCAAAGATCATCAATACCCCTTGGGCCACGAACATGTACCAGAACGCGTTGATAAGGGGCGCGTATTGCGGAAGGATATCGTAAAAACTCAACGCGGAAACGACGAGACCGAGCAGGGGGGCCATCCAACTGTAAAAAAGCATATAGCTGCGCAGCGTGCCATTGCGCTTTTGTGCGATTGCCATCAATGCCAGTACGGCGATTGTAATGGCTGGCGCACTGTATAGCAGCGTCACATGTAAAAGACTGTTGTTTTGCGGCAGCAGAAAGACCACTGTTGTCATCACGACATTCAGGCCCGCAAGCCCGTAAAGAATATATTTTTCGCTGTAACTGCCGAACTCGATACCGCAGAAAACTTTCGTCGTAAAAATCGAGAGTAACGAAAAGCCGAGATACAATGCGGCAAGGATAAGCGTCACAAGCATAGACCCGATTTCAGAGCCGGACGTATCATAAATGATCCATCCTGCGGCCAGATAAAGGAAATACAGGCCTGAAAGGGCGAAAGACGGTCTGCGCCGCGCCATGCTGGCAGCGATGAAATAGATGCCGAATCCGCACAGCAGCATCGCGTAGAAAGTATTTGCCGAAGAACGATCGCCAATATGGGCGAGATAAGCTTTCTGGCTGTATATCTTCAGCGGTACAAGCGTAGGCTGCCCGATCTGACCCACTATATTGATGATGATTAATTTTTCCTGGTTCGGCTCGATGTTGACTTGAAATACACCGTCTCTTTCTTCAGCGACAAGTTCCTGAAGGTCGATGCTGGGCGGAAGGCCGCCGGTGTTGTATGTAACGGAAAGCTGGTATGCGTTGACGTCTTCTATCTGGCCGATGCGGCCTTCTGCACGGCGGCCCAGATCGATGATCCATGTATTCTCATTGCTTTTGTTTTGCAGTTTGACGGACAGCCACAGCGGTACGCCGTCATATCCGAGATACAGCATATCGCCTTGCGTCATGGTGCCGTTCAGGATCGCGCCGTATGTGTTTCGGATCGTCTGCGGGGTGACTTTGCCATCCGGATCGCGCTGGACGATGGTGTATTTGTTCAAGGGCAGTTCGGTCGTGTTGGGTGTCAGGGTCACGGCGCCGAGCACGCGGTTTTGGGCGGGGGCTGAGGCTGAGATAAGCATCAGAATGACCGCGCAGAGAATCGCGGCCGCTGCCGTACAGCGTGCCCGGGTCGTGTGATCGAACATTAACCCTTTGAAAAACATGAATGTTTTCGTCCCTAAAGGCAGGCGAAATGCTTTGCCCCATGCTTATGATGGAAGAAAATGGTTACGAAAACATAAATGGTAAACGGGCCTAAGCCACTGATCGGACGGAAATTCCGGTTATGCGAGAAACAGCGCCATCAAAATAAGGATGCCGACCACGGCCATCACGCCGTATTTCGCGGCTTCCGTGAATATGTGCCAGGAATGGCGGGCGTTTTGCAGAGCCTGCGGATCTATATCTACGGGGTGGTCGTGGTTGCTGCCCATGGCGAAGTATTCCTTATTGTTCTTTTGCGTATTGAACCAGATTTTGAAGATCAGGACAACAGCGCCTGATCGTTGTCGATGATAACTTGCGGGCCGTTGTTTTCGCGTTCGACGACGGAACCGATGGTAAACACGGTTTCGCCTTCCGCGCGGAGGAGGACGGTGATCTCTTCGGCCTTGTCTGCCGCGGCGACGACCACAAGGCCGATTCCGCAGTTAAAGGTGCGCGCCATGTCGGCGGCGTCCATGTTTCCGGCTTTGGCCAGCCAGCCGAAGATTCCGGGGCGGTTCCAGGACTTGGCATCCAGTCGGACGGCGACTGTTTCCGGCAGGACGCGCGGGATATTTTCGGAAAGGCCTCCGCCGGTAATGTGGGCGAGGCCTTTGATGCCGCCGGCTTTGAGGGCCTTCAGCATCGGTTTCACATAAATCTTGGTGGGGGCCAGCAACACGTCGCCCATCGTCTTGCCGGCCTCGAACGGGGCGGGCGTATCATAAGTATAGCCTTGCGTGCTGGCGAACAGCTTGCGCACCAGGGAATACCCGTTGGAATGCACACCGCTGGAAGCAAGGCCGATGACGGCGTCGCCTGCCTTGATATCTTCACCCGTGATTTGCCGGCCGCGCTCGACCGCGCCGACGGTAAACCCGGCCAAATCGTAATCGCCCGCGCCGTACAGGCCCGGCATTTCGGCGGTTTCCCCGCCGATCAGGGCACAGCCCGCCATTTCGCATCCCTTGGCGATGCCTTCGATGACGGATTGCGCGACGCCGACTTCCAATTTTCCGGTGGCGAAATAATCCAGGAAGAACAAGGGTTCGGCGCCCTGTACGATCAGGTCATTGACACACATAGCCACAAGGTCGATGCCGATCGTGTCATGGCGGTTTGCCTCGATCGCGATTTTGATTTTCGTGCCCACGCCGTCGGTGGAGGACACAAGGATCGGGTCGTTGTACCCGGCCGCCTTGGGGTCGAACATGGCGCCGAAACCGCCAAGGCCGCCCATCATTCCGCTACGGGCCGTCCGCTTTACGGCGGGCTTGATCCGCTCGACCAGCTCGGCGCCTGCGTCTATATCCACACCTGCATCTTTATAGGCACTTTGTTTCATTTGGTTTCCGGCATGTTTCGCGTTATAAATTCGCCACACTTCCAGTGAAAGATCGGATTTATGGCCGCCCCCATCTATAAGCAATTCGCGATTACGCGTACAGCGTTTTATCTGCTGGTTCTGGCTCTTTCCTTGGGTTTTTCGGGTTTTGCCCGGGCCGAAACCAACACGGCCTACACCGTGGAAGGGGTTGAGGTCGACGTTACGGCCGAAAATGCGGTCAAGGCGCGCGAAAAGGCGCTGGATGAGGCGCAGGTGAAGGCCTACCGGATGCTGGCCGAACGGTTCCTGTCGCCGGAGGAAATGGCGACTTTCAAGGACCCGGACCCGATTACCGTCTCCACGCTGGTGCAGGATTTTGAAGTGGTCAAGGAACAGCTTTCCACGAAACGCTACAAAGGCACCTACACGGTCCGCTTCCGTCCCAACGCGATGCGTGCGTCGATGGCCTCCAAAGGGATTTCCTATTCCGATGTGCCGAAGAAGCCTGTGCTGGTCCTGCCGTTCTATGAAGAGGCGGGGCGCACGGTGCTCTGGTCGGACGCCAACCCCTGGATGCGCGCCTGGAAGATGCTCCCCTCTGATAAAAGCCTGATGCAGCCGACCGTGGTGCCGCTGGGCGATAGCGAGGATATCGGCCAGGTGTCGGATTCCGACGGGCTGGATTACGACACGATGGGCGTGCAGGAACTCGCTTCGCGTTATAACGCCGATGACGTCGCCGTCGTGGTCGCAAGCACGGAGCCGACGCAGACGGCCGAAGGCCGCCTCGGCATCAACATCTACACCAACGGTTTCGAAGGCCCGACTTTTGTACAGAAAATCGTGGTGGATCAGCAGCCCGGCGAAACGGCCGATGCTTTGTATTCCCGCGCGGCGGCCAAGGTGAAATCCGTTCTACGCGGCAACTGGAAATCCAACGCTGCCTACGTCCAGACCCCTGTTCAGCCACAGACAACGACGACCGTGACGCAGACGACCTACGGCCACCCGCCCGTCTATGCGCCGCAGCCGGGAGCCGCGCCCATTCCCTACACGCGTCCGGCGTTGGGGCCGAGCACGGTCTACAATACCCATGCGCGTTTTTCGTCCGTGCAGGACTGGGTGCGGATCAAAAGCACGCTGGACCGTACTTACGGCGTTCAGGCCGTGGTCATCAAGGCATTGAAACCGCGGGAGGCGTTGATCGACATCCGCTTTGCCGGAAATGTGAACGCGCTCCAGACCGCGCTTCAGAATGGCGGCATCACGCTGCGCGCCGGCAATGGCGGCGCACCGCTCGAACTTTACATGGGCTCCGCCCGCCAACCTGTTTATAGGTGATTTCATGACCATGACACCCGTGGCAAAAACCGGCTTCTGGCTGGGCTTCCTTGCTCTCTTCATCGGTTTCGTCTGGATTTTCAATTCCATCCTGACGCCGTTCATCCTCGGTATCATCATCGCCTATTTGCTCGATCCCGTGATGCGGAAGTTTCAGCGCAAACAGATTCCGCGCTGGGCCACCGCGCTGGTCATCCTGACGATCTTCTTCTCCATCATTGCGCTGGCGTTCATTCTCGTCGCGCCGATGGTGTTCCGCCAGGCGCAGCAACTGGTGGAACAAGCGCCGAACTATATCCAGAACCTGATGGATTACCTGGGACCGTATCTGAACTGGGTGCAGGACCGCGTCGGCGAAGATTATATTGAACAGATCAACACCTACCTGAAAGACAGCGCCGGGAAAATCGTCGGCGTCACGGGCGGCATCGTCGGCGGCATCGCCACGGGCGGCAAGGTGCTGCTGGAAATCGGCACGACGATGGTGCTCACCCCTCTGGTCGCGTTTTTCATGATGCAGGAATGGCCGAACATCGTGAAATGGGTTGAGAGCCTGTATCCGCGCCAGCACGCCGCGCTGATCCGCAGCCTGCTGAAGAGGATCGACCGGAAGGTCGCGGGCTTTATACGCGGGCAGATTCTCGTGGCCTTCATGCTCGGCGTCATCTACGCTCTGGCGCTGACCATCGCGGGGCTCAATTACGGTTTCCTGATCGGTATCGGCGCGGGGATTTTCTCCATCATCCCGCTGGTCGGTTCCACGCTCGGCCTTATCGTCGGCGTCGTCGTGGCGTGGTTCCAGACGGGCGAGCTTTTGTATGTCGGCATCATCGCCGCCATCTTCATGGCCGGGCAGTTTATCGAAGGCAATTTCCTCTCCCCCAAAATCGTGGGGGATTCCGTCGGGCTTCATCCGCTCTGGGTCATGTTCGCGCTGCTTGCGGGCGGCACGCTGCTGGGTATCGTCGGCATGTTGATCGCCGTGCCCATCGCCGCCGTCATCGGCGTGCTCGGCGGCTTTGCCATAGAGCAATACAAGGCAAGCCCGCTCTACCAAAACGACCCGGACCCGGCCTCCATTATCCTGGAGGAAACTTTGGATGGCTGATCCTTCCGCCGGACGCCAGATCCCGTTCGATCTCGGCCACCGCACCGCCATGGGGCGGGAGGATTTCCTGATCTCACCGTCCAATCAGGACGCGGTCGCATGGATCGATTTGTGGCCGGAATGGCCCGCCCCGGTGCTTATTCTCTATGGCCCGGTTGCTTCGGGGAAAAGCCATCTCGCCGCCGTGTGGGGGGAGAAAGCGAACGCCGCCTGCGTGCATCCGGATACGCTCAACGATTCCTCCATCCGCGATATCGCGCGTGCGGCCAGGCATGTGATTTTGGAAGACGCCGACAATCTCATCGGCAATGTGGACGGGGAGAAGGGGCTGTTCCACCTCTACAACCTGTTCAGGGAAGAAAAGCGCTCCGTTTTGATGACGCTGCAGGAGCCGCCGATCCGCAGGGCCTTTGCCGTTCCGGACCTGGCCTCGCGCCTGCGCGCCGCCCCCGCCGTGGCGATCCGCGAACCCGATGACGCGCTGCTCGGCGCCATCCTCGTCAAGCTTTTCAACGACCGTCAATTGCGTGTGGGTGCGGACGCGGTGAAATACATTCTTTCGCACATGGAGCGCTCGTTCGAAGAGGCGCGCCGCATCGTGGCCGAGGCGGACCTTCGCGCCATGACGGAAAAGCGGGCCGTTTCCGTCCCGCTTTTGAAAGAGATTCTGTAAGATTAAGGGGCAATCAAGTGATTGAGGTAGCTCGTCGTTTGATGCGCTGAATCCTGCCTGCGCAGAACCTTCATATTGGCATGATGACGGTTCAGCGATTCCTCCGGCTTCATTGTTAGTGCACGTTTCAAAGCCTGCTGGCATTCTCGACGGTTGAAAGGATCAACAACAATAGCTCCTGGGAGATTGTCGGAAGCACCTGCTTCGCGTGAAACAATCACCGGATTGGGGCTATCAGGGTCTTGTGCTGCAACGTGCTCAAAGACACCTAGGTTGCATCCATCGCGCGCGGGTATGAAGTAACCAACAGAGTTACGATATTGCTTAAGAACGAGATTGCGGGGCAATCCCAGCTCATTCAACGTAGCGGATTCAAAACCTTCTCTGGCTCTATGTGTTTCTACCAGTTCTGCATGTGCGGCTCTGGTCATCGCTTTTTGTTCGTCGTAGCCGAAGATGCCTTTTCTTGTTTCGGTGGCAATCCCGTATGCATGAAGCGGGCTGCCATCGAGCATATCTTGCGTTACGCGCAGTTGCCGAACAAAATCCGGATCACGCAGCACGGCAGTTATGTCTTGATAAGAGATGTGAGCTTGTTTGGAAATATCATCTCTACCGGCCCACATGACAACACGGGCTTTTGGATCGATGATACCGCGAGGATCGATTAATTTGCGTTCCTGATCTGTAATAGGCAGAGATGCATTTTGGCTATCGAGACTTGTATCGATAGATGCTGGAAAAACTCCGAGTTTTGTTGATCTCCCTGAAAGTGTGGTCCGCTCTACATCGAACACGGCCGGAGATGGTCCAAAAACTCCAAGATGTTCCTTGAAAGATTTCATGTCTTCCTGACGTTGAAAGCCTAGAACATCACAAGCCAGTTTTGCACGGTTGTTATCGTTTTCCTGCATTTCCAGATGTCTTCTAATTTCTGGAGAAAGGCGTTCATAATCTGCGCGTCTCGCCTTAGGGATATGGGAGAAATGCCCAATTTTATTGATATGGCCCAGTGCACGCATTTCGTCGGCGAGGAATTCGAAATGATAATCTTCAATTTTAAGGATGTGATCTGGGTTCGGGCCCATAAGTTGGCTTAGGCATTGCGCAAAGCGTCGTTGCATTGCTCGGTAATTAGAATAGAATTTAATGGCATCCACATCAATGAGATCTGTCAATCCATGCTCAAGCGGCCATTTAACGCCGTTTATGTATCCTTGGTAGCCAGTAAGATGTTCTTCTTCCGTAGGTTTTAAAAGCGCTCGTTTCAAAAACGGCTTGCCTGGCACTTCTTCGATCTCAAATTTGTTTACAGGCTTTTTCGTCGTTTGGCCGGAAAAGCCGCACAAAACAATTTCATCAAACTGCTGGTTTGTCGAAGATGCTTCGAAAAAAGGGCTAAGCGCTACAACAAGGCCGCCGCTGGACGCACCGTTGCTGATATCCGGAACACGGTAAGACACAATGAAAAGTTTACGGCCGGTCTTTGTCATTTACACACCTTAATTTAAAGTCCGTTTTGTCTTCTTCTAAACTGCGGGCGCTTTTTGCTCCAAACAAATTCGGTGCTGCGCCGCCGTACTTTACCCGACATTTTGTTGTGCCCTGCGAGAGGCGGTTTGTGCCGGTCAAATTTTATATTATGAAAACTAAAGGAAAGCAATCAATATTTTGTTAACCATTATTTTGCCGTTTTTACCCTTAGGGTTTGTTTCCGAACGATTTTGTTGCCCTGCGGTTCCTTTCCCTTTATATGGGCCGCGAACAAGGAGGCCCGATGACCGACCGTTTTCCCGCAGAATGGAACCCGCATTACGACTTTACCGACCCCGCCAGCCAAAACGAAATTGCGGCGGTGGACGGCTATGACATTTCGGCAGACACCGCCGATTATGCATCCGGCGATATCATCGAATCTCCGTGGGGGACCAACCAGGTGCTGGAATCCAAAAAGGAAAACGGCGTTGAAATCTGCATCAAGAAAATCACGGTGAAACCAGGCTACATGCTTTCGCTCCAGCGCCACCGCGGGCGGGAGGAATTGTGGGCGGTGGAAGACGGTATCCTGACCGTCATCTCCAACGGCGCGCGGTACGATGTTCCGGCCGGTCAATCCATCACGCTGCCAAAGGGTGCGGTGCATTGCATGATCAATTCAAGCGATGCGCCTGTGACCGTGATCGAAACGCAATCGGGCGTGTGCCGGGAGAAGGACAATATCCGCCTGCTGGATTTCAACAATCGTCCAACCTATCCGCTGACCACGGAGAACGAATATAAATCCGCCATTCTCTATGCGAAAATTCAGGCCGAACATGCGGAGCGTTACGGTTTCGACAACCGGCCGAGCGCGGCCTGGAAGGAGGCGCGTTAAACCGCGACCTTTTTGACGCGGCCTTTTTCAAGGCGCAGGGCGATTTTCCCGGCTTTCAAATCCAGCGCATCCCGGCCGAACATCTCAAACCGCCAGCCATGCATGGCCGGGACATCCGGGTTGGCCTCTGTCGCGATGGCTTCAAGGTCGTCCGAATCCGCGACCAGCTTCGCCGCCACGTCCTCTTCGGCGCAGTTGATGCGCAAAAGCATCTTGAGCATCTCCAGCGTGCCTTGCGCGTTTTTCGGGAAGGCTTCGCGGCGCGGCATCTTCGGCCAGTTCTCCCGCGGAGAGTCCAGCGCGGCAACGACGATCTCAAGCACCTGCCTGCCGATCTTCCCGCGCGCGATGTCGGAGGGGAGGGATCGTATCTGCAAAAGCGAGTCCTCATCGCGCGGCTTGTACATCGCGATATCGGCGATGGTTTCGTCTTTCAGGATGCGGGATCTCGGTACGTTGCGGGCGACCGCCTGTTCCTCCCGCCAGGCTGCCAGCGCCTTGAGCACCATCAAAACGTCCGATTTGTCGGACCGCACCTTGATGCGCTTCCACGATTCCTCGGGCGGGTTCTGGTACGTGCGGGGGGAATTGAGAATGCTCATCTCCTCGAACACCCACTGTTCGCGCCCCTGTTTCACAAGCCGCGCATGCAGTTTTTCATACACTTCGCGCAAGTACACGACATCGTCGAGCGCGTAGCGGATCTGTTTCGGGGACAGCGGCCTGCGCGACCAGTCCGTGAACTGCGCGTTTTTTTCCAGTTCGTGCCCCGTCAATTCGCGCACCAGCGCGTTGTAGGCGACCTGGTCGCCGAACCCGCACACCATCGCCGCCACCTGTGTGTCGTAGATGGGCGTGGGAAGCACCTTGTACAGGTGGTAAAAAATTTCGAGATCCTGACGCGCCGCATGAAACACTTTCAGGACTTTGTCGTTGGCCATCAGCTGCCGCACCGGCTCCCAGTCGAGCCCGGGGAGCAGCGGGTCGACCGCCGCGGCATCCACGCCGGGTCCGGCCATCTGGAGCAGGCACAGCTTCGGGAAATACGTCTTGTCGCGCAGGAACTCCGTGTCGATGGTCAAATACGGGCAGGTGGACAGGGCCGCGCACAGCGTGTTGAGTTGGTCTTGGGTCTGGATAATCATGAAGCCCTGTATGGCATGGTAAGCATTTAGGATACAAAGGGAAATATGACTTTCCGGCCAGAAACCCCCAAAACATATTGACTTATGAAAAACTAAAGGCTAAAACCTGTTTCTTCCAATTTCGTGAACGGAGATGCCATTTTGAAAAGCCTTGCAGTCAGCATAGCCGCCGCGGCCTTCGCACTCAGCGCCTGCGCGCGTCCGGATGATAAGCCTTCTCCCCATACCGCAATCTTTGACGCCTGTGCGGAAGCGGCGGTGTTCGAAACCGATGCCGTCAAGGGAAATGAGGCGGGCAGCGCCCTGTCCATCGGCAACGATCCTGCTTTTATCACGCTGAACGGCACAAGCTTGACGCTCTCTCGCTCCGGCGATGTCACGGCTGAAGGTCCCTATGCGAAAGAAGCGTTGAAAGAATATCGTGCCTGCGCCTTGTCTTTTAAGGGCGGCATGTCATGACGATCGGGACGGCGCAATGGGTCAGGCAGGCCGCCGTGACGATATCGCTTGGCGCGGCGGCTTCTTCGGCTTTTGCGGATGATGCATCGCCTTCGCGTGGGTCGTACAAAACGTCCGAAGCCTGTGTCGCAAGTGTCCTGAGCACAGATGGCTTCGACGTGCCGAGGACCATGGATCCGCTGCAAACGACGGACGGCGGCATCGCTTACCGCGCCTAT
The DNA here is from genome assembly GCA_039808805.1 of Micavibrio sp. Classification (GTDB taxonomy): domain Bacteria; phylum Pseudomonadota; class Alphaproteobacteria; order Micavibrionales; family Micavibrionaceae; genus Micavibrio_A. The sequence continues at coordinate 611 of JBDHTU010000030.1, read as the reverse complement.
CGGGATTACGCCGACCCTGAAAATGACGAAGAGGGCAGTATTCGTGCAACCGTTGCGCTGAACCAGGCCGCTCACGTTGAATGGATGGAGGTTCAATTGAACCGCCGCGTTATGGGGAACAGCATCGGCATGGATGCGATCAATAGTGTCTATGTGATTTTCACGAAAAGCGCGAAAATAACGAGGTCTTCGCCGACGGTCGATCCATCTGCGCGCGAACGTGCGGTTTCGATGGCAGATCGTCTTGACCGCCGCCTGCGCGAATGCGCACTTGGAATGGAGTAGAATGAGTATGAAACACTGGACGAAAAACACTTTGGGTGCGGCGGCGCTGCTGGCGGCTTCTGCTTCTGCCGGCGATGCGGTTGCAGCAGATCAAGACCGCCGGACCGAAACGTTCAAAGTATGCGTGCTGCACGCCATGGGCCAGGTTGTCGGCAAAGATTTATCCCGCTCAAATCCTGAGATAACCGTTGGAGACGGCGTTATTGAGATCGATCTTGACCTGGCATTTCCCCAGCCTTCGAATGCCCGGTCTCTGAGCATGGCCGCAATCTGGACGTGGAAAAAAGGAGACCCCCCACCTGTATTCAATGGCGAGGGTACACTTT